>JAFPXW010000417.1 GCA_017394565.1 Oscillospiraceae bacterium
ATCAGTTTTTAAAATTTTTCGTCCCCATTTTATTAATTTTGCGGGTGCAGGGGGCGCAGCCCCCTGCAAGTAAAGCCCCCTTCCTGGGAAGGGGGTTGGGGGTAGGGGGGAAGAAGGACGCTTGTTCAATTTGCTAAGTTGTTAGCATTGCCTCCCTGGGGAGGGGGGAGAAACGCGCCTGTTTTCATAACAGAACCCCCAAAATTGATTTCCGTGCCCCGGCGCATCCAAATCTTGACACACCCTGCGATTCATGCTATAATAAAAATGTATCGGATATTTCCGAACACGTTTTCGGAAAAGCCGTTACCATTGAGACAGAATGATGCATGAAATGAATTGTTCCGGTCCCTGCACATTCAGGGTGTGTTGAAATGCGGCAGGAGATCGGAATGCGGATAAGGAGGGACAGTTTGATTACTTATACCGCACTCGGGCTCGGGCTTGCGCTGGCGGCACTGCTGGTCTGCATGACAAACATCGCCTTTACCATGATGGACGGCCACACCGCAAAGCCGCAGAACCGTATCTACATCGCGATCCTCAGTATGCTGGCGATCAACGCCGGCTGCGAGGTCGTCAATACCTGGCTGGGCGACCGGATCCTGGAGTCCGACCGCGCCTATCTGGCGGTCCAGATCTCGCAGTATGTGTACTTTCTGACACATACCTTCATGGCGCCGCTGTTCTACTTTTATATCAATCACGTCACCGGGCGCTCCGTGGACGGCAGCTATGTCCTGCGGAAGGGTACATCGCGGCTGCGGTACTTCCTGAGCCTGGTGCCGGTCACGATTGTCGTCATCGAGGAGGTCTTCCTCTCCGTCAATCCCATCACGCACTGGGCGTGGTTCTATGGCGCCGATCGTTCCTTTCACCGGGCGTGGGGCGAATATGTCGTGGTTTACGCCATGTCGGCAGTCTGGATCGTGGCTTCGTTCGTGGTCGTGATGCGGTCGTGGAACATCCTCTCCAAGAACCGCAAGTGGTCGATCGCCTTCTGCTTCTGCCTGGTGGAGATCGGCGTCGTGACACAGCTGCTTTCCAAATCGCTGCGCATGGAGATCCTGATGGAAGCCCTCGGCTTTACGGGCGTGCTGCTGTTCATCGAGAACGAGGATGACCGCAAGAACGTCGAGCTGGGCGTTTACAATGCGGCGGCGTTCTCCCTGGATCTCAATGCCAAGATGAAGAACCGCATCCCCACACAGGTGATCATTGTCCGCAATATCCGCTTCAATAAGACCGCCAATACCTTCGTTCCCGGACGTGTGGACAGAGATACCATCCGTCTGGCTGTCGCAGAGTTCCTCTCGACCAAGACGCAGCCGTGGTATATTTACGCCATCGGTCACGGAAGATTTGCGCTGACGGTTTTCAACAGCAGCGACGAGGAGACCATGCAGACCGCGCGAGAGATCGCGGATCGCTTCCACAAGCCGTGGGATCTGGGCGGAACGGACGTCTACCTCACCGCGAGCGTGATGCTGGTGGATGTCCTGAAACGCGCCAGAGCTGTCGAGGATGTGCTGTATATCGCCGAGTGCCCCATCCCGGAGGATCTGGATCGCCCGGTGCTGGCCGGCACGGATCTCGACTGGATCGTGCGCCATGCGGCTGTCGAGAAGGCCGTCACAGAGGGGCTGGAGAAGGGCAGCTTCGAGGTGTACTACCAGCCGACCTACTGCATGGACAAGTCCCTGCACGGCGCGGAGGCGCTGCTGCGGATGCATGACGAAACGCTGGGAACGATCTATCCGGATGAATTCATTCCGGTGGCAGAGCAGCTCGGTCTGATCGACGACCTTGACGAATATGTCCTCAAGGAGGTCTGCAAGTTCATCATGACCGGCATTCCGCAGCAGTACGGCATGGAATGTATCAATCTGAACCTGTCCGTGCTGGAGTGCATGAAGGACGGCTTTGCGGATCACGTCAGCAGGATCGTGGAAAACGCCGGCGTCCGCAAGAAACTCATCAATTTCGAGATCACGGAGTCTGTGGCGGCAAAGGATTATGAGCATCTGTCCGTTGTCATCGAAAAGCTCAAACAGGAAGGCTTCCTGTTCTCGATCGACGACTACGGCACGGGCTACTCCAATATGACCGCGCTGTTCTCGCTGGGGGCGGACGTCATCAAGATCGACAAGAGCATCCTCTGGAACGCCGGCAAGAGCGCCCTTGGCATGACGCTGCTGAAAACCTCCATCGAGATGGTGCATGAGATGCACAAGCGCTCCCTCATGGAGGGCGTCGAGACCGAGGAACAGATCCGCATC
>JAFPXW010000418.1 GCA_017394565.1 Oscillospiraceae bacterium
CCGGAGGAGATCTTGCGCTTTGCCATCATGACATCGAGGTTTACGATGATCGGCATAGCAGATGCTCCTTTCAGATGGTGTAGTCGTTTTCTTCCTGAAGTGCGACGGCCTGCACAAAGACGTTCTTGACCACGCGCAGGATGAGACCGAAAAATGCGGCAGCCATTGCGACGATGAAGCTGATGAACCGCCAGAACCCGAACGCAAAGAAGGGGATCGCCGCAAGCAGGCAGCACCACGAAATGATGCGCAGATACTTGCAGTTTTCGGGGATGAACACCTGCTCGGCGCGGATGTTGTGCAGGAGCCTGAGCAGGAAAATGACGCAGACCTCGCCGCAGACAGCCGCCAGATACAGGCAGATGAGCAGCGGCAGAAATACCGGCCCATCGACCAGCCCGATCTTGTCGAGGTTGGTGAGGTCATACCAGCGAACCATCCACGGTGCGCAGACGCAGAGGATGGGGATGATGACCGCGAACGCCCGGACGATGGTGAGCGATAAGAATAGGGAACGATCCTGATTCCACATAAGGGAGTACCTCCGTTTTGATTGTTTTCTATAGTATACCACACGGATTATCATTTGTCAAGTACTTTTTATTGAAAAACGATAATAAATTTTCGAGAATTGAAAAAAGAACAAGGCTCAAAAACGATGCTTGACAGTCCGGCGCCCGTCGTGCTATAATACATATAAAGGCACTGATCGGGGGACAATGCTCCCCACGCACGGACAGGAGAGATGATGATGAAAAATAGAGCCTTGGCGCTGCTGCTGGCGGCTGCCTGCATGATGCCGATGCCGCTGCATTCGTCTGCGGCGGATGCGGCAGCGGACACAGATGCCGGAAATATCCCGGTGCTTCAGGATTTTCTGCTCGGCAGGACGGACACGCTCCCGAATGGGCTGGATCTGAACGCGGATGACGAGATCGACGTGTTTGACCTTGCGCTCATGAAGCGCATCAAGAAAGCCGACACCCTCGAACCGAAATCGACCGTTCACACCGGCGATGCGACATTCTACGGCGGCGGCTATGTCGGCGGATGCGCGATGCTCGATCCGGTTCCGCGCGATTACTGGATCGTGGCGATGAATTATTACGACTGGAACAATTCCCAGCTGGCCGGCGCGTATCTGGAGGTCACGGGGGAGCTTGGCACGATCCATATGCTCGTCACCGACGAACTGCCCGAAGGCAAAAAAGGCGACCTCGACCTTTACACCGATGCGTTTCCGCTGATCGCTCCGGTCGAAAAGGGCAGGGTGCCTTGCAGCTGGCACATCGTGCCGCGTGACACAGCACTCGATGCACCGGTCTCCTACCGCTACAAGGAAGGCAGTACGGAATTCTGGTGCGGCGTGCAGATCCGCAATCACAAATGGCCTGTCACGAAGTTTGAATACCTCGGCGACGACGGGAAATTTGTCGAAGTACCGCGGAGAAATTACAATTACTTTGAAACGATGAAAATGGGCGCAGGGCCGTTCACGTTCCGGCTGACGGATATTTACGGCAATGCTGTCGTCGATAAGAACGTACCGCTGATCGAACCGGATGTGGATTTTGAGGGAACGGTGCAGTTTCCGGATTGAGCGCGGATCATCGTAGAGGTCAAAAGGAGAGAACACCCATGAAACACCTGACGCTCGGCATTCTCGCGCACGTCGATGCCGGAAAAACGACGCTTTCGGAGGGGCTGCTGTACACGGCAGGAGCGCTGCGGAAACTCGGCCGTGTCGATCACGGCGACGCCTTCCTCGATACCGATGCGCTGGAAAAAGAACGCGGCATCACGATCTTCTCGAAGCAGGCTGTCCTGCCCTTCGGTGAGGACGACACGATCACGCTCCTCGATACCCCCGGACACGTCGATTTTTCGGCGGAAATGGAACGCACCCTCGCGGCGCTCGATTACGCCGTGCTGGTCATCAGCGGCTCGGAGGGCGTGCAGAGCCATACGGAAACGCTCTGGCAGCTGCTGCATCATGCCGGCGTGCCGACGTTTCTGTTCGTGAACAAAATGGACATCGCCGCCAATTCCCGTGCGGAAGTTCTCGCCGATCTGCAAGCGCGGCTCGATGCGTCCATTGTTGATTTTTCGCAGAGGGACGAGGATTTTTACGATGCGCTCGGCTCGTGTGACGAAGCCCTCATGGAGCAGGTCCTCGAAACCGGACGTGCGGAAACGCCAGCCATTGCGCAGGCGGTCGTGCAGCGGCACCTGTTCCCGTGCAGCTTCGGTGCGGCGCTGAAAATGGATGGCGTGGCGGAATTCCTGTCGCTCGTGCGGGAACTGACACTGCCATTGCCGGAACGCAGCACACTTGCGGCGCGTGTGTACAAGATCACCGAGGACGAGCAGGGCAAGCGCCTGACGCACCTGAAGGTCGCCGGCGGTACGCTCCGTGTCCGTGACACCCTGACCGGCACCACGCCGGACGGTACGGCTTGGGAAGAAAAGATCTCGCAGCTGCGCATTTATTCCGGCGCGAAATTCGTCCCTGCCGATGAGGTGTGCGCTGGGCAGGTCTGTGCGGCGGTCGGGCTTTCGCAGACGTATGCCGGGGAGGGATTTGGCAGCCTTGCGGATGCAGCGCCGCCGGTCTTAGAGCCGATCCTGCGCTATGCGGTCGTGCTGCCCTCAGATGTGCAGGTGCATACGGCGCTCATGGCACTGCGGAAACTCGAACAGGAGGATCCGCAGCTTCATGTGAGCTTTTCGTCGCAGCTGCAGGAAATTCACGTTCTCCTGATGGGCGAGATCCAGCTTGCGGTCTTGCAGCACACGCTGGCGGAACGCTTCGGCATCCATGCGGAATTTGCCGCCGGGGGCGTTGCCTACAAGGAGACCATCGCGAACAAGGTCGAGGGCATGGGGCATTACGAACCGCTGCGGCACTATGCGGAAGTGCGCCTGCTCCTCGAACCCGGAAAACCCGGCAGCGGACTGCATTTTTCGAGCGTGTGCCGCGAGGATGCGCTCGACCGCAACTGGCAGCGCCTGATCCTGACGCATTTGCAGGAGAAAACGCACCTCGGCGTGCTGACAGGCTCGCCCATTACGGATATGAAGATCACCCTCACCGCCGGACGTGCGCACAAGAAGCACACCGAGGGCGGCGATTTCCGGCAGGCGACGTACCGTGCAGTGCGGCAGGGGCTGATGCAGGCGGAGAGCATACTGCTCGAACCGTGGTACAGCTTCCGGCTCGAAGTCCCGACCGCAAACGTCGGAAAAGCCCTCACTGACCTCCAGATGAAAGGCGCGAAACTCGATTCCCCCCAGAACAGCGGTGAATTCTCCATCATCGAGGGGAAAGCCCCCGCCGCGGTGATGATGACCTACCGCACGACCGTGATGGAATACACACGCGGCAGGGGGCGGCTGACGTGTACGCCGGCAGGATTTGCGCCGTGTGCGGATGCGGAAAGCGTCATCGCACGCATCGGCTACCAGCCGGAAGCGGATCTCGACAATTCGCCGGATTCGATCTTCTGTTCGCACGGCAGCGGCGACCTGGTGAAATGGGACGAAGTCGCGGCGCGGATGCATACCGAAAGCTACCTCCATCCGGTACACGAGCCGGAAGTCCGGCAGGCCGTCCGCCCGGTGCGTGAGGCTTACACCGGAAGTGCGGCGCAGGACAAGGAGCTGATGGAAATTTTCGAGCGCACCTACGGCGCCGTCAAGCGCGACCGCCGTGACGAGCGCCACAACCTGCACACGGAGAAAGCGGCTTCCCCCAAAACGAAGCCCGTCCCCATCCACACGGGGCCGGAATATCTGCTGGTGGACGGGTACAATATCATTTTCGCGTGGGACGAGCTGAACAAGATCGCCGCCGAGAATCTCGATGCCGCGCGGGCGCAGCTGATCCACATTCTGGCGAATTACCGCGGCTGGAAGCAATGCCGGCTGATCGTGGTGTTCGATGCCTACCGCGTGAAAGGCGGCACCGGCAGCAGCACGGAGGAAAGCGGCATCAGCGTCATTTACACGAAGGAAGCCGAAACGGCGGACACCTACATCGAGCGCGTATCGCACGAGCTGGCGAAGGATTACCGTGTGAAGGTCGCGACCTCCGACGGCACGGAGCAGATCATCATTCTCGGCAACGGCGCTTACCGCATGAGCGCCGCGGAATTGCGCATGGAAGTCGCGGAAGCGGAGCGGGAGATCGGGGAATTCATGCGCGGAGCGCATTAATTTAGTTCGTAGTTCGTGGTGCGTAGTGCGTAGTGGATGTGTCCGGCTTGCGCCGGACGGAATGAATGGGGCTTCGCCCCAAACCCCAAGTGTATCACTCATCACTAAAAAGTCCTCGGCGTTGGGAGATTCTCCCTTAGCCGAGGACTTTGTCTATTCGTATGCCTATTTAAAACCGTCCGGCGTAAGCCGGACACATCAACTACGCAGCTATGCATAAGCGACCAGCACCAAATCATAGATTTGGGCTGTCTGCTTAACTACGCACCACGCACTACGAACTAGATCAAAGTTCATTGATCTGCTCATAAATGCTCTGCATCCGCAGGTCAGTCTGGGAGATCGTGCCGGCGAGTTCGTGGAGTTCGGCGCGGAGGTCGTCGGGGACGATGCTGTTGGTCTTGTAGCGGAGCTGATGCTCCAGACTTGCCCAAAAATCCATCGCGATCGTGCGGATCTGGATCTCTACCGGGACTTCCTTGCGCGTGGTCGCTAAGTACACCGGCACCATCACGATCATGTGCAGGCTCCGGTAGCCGGACGGTTTCGGGTTCTGGATGTAATCCTTGATCTTCACCAGCTTGAAATCGTCGCGTGTCGATAAAAGCTCCGCGATCGCATAAATATCATTGATATAATAGCACACCACGCGGATGCCGGCAATGTCCATCAGGTGCTTCTGCGCCGACTGTGCCGAGAGGGGATAGCCCTTTTTCTGGAGCTTCTGGACGATGCTCTGGGGCGATTTGATGCGGCTTTCGATGCCGTGGATCGGGTTGCGCTGGAATTTCATGGAGAATTCGTTGTCGTAAATATTGAGCTGCGTTTTCACGATCTCGGATGCGGATTCATACAGATGTTCCAGTTCCAGAAACTCAAAAAACAGCGTTTCGACCATGTCCCTGTCTGCATCCGTTGCATGACCGATCGTTTCGAGATAGAAGTTCTGTTCTTCCATGAATATTCCTCCCCTTCTGCCGGTTTCCGGCGATTGCTTATGGTTATTATAGCATAATTGGGAATGGATTGCAAGCGATTTCTCCCGATTTTCACGAATTTTTCATGCAAAAAAATCGTCCGGCGAACCGGCCGTGTGTGATGCATCTGTGATTTTTCGCACGGAAACTGCGCGGTTTCGCGAAAAAAACAGAAATGAGGAACTATGGATCGCCCACAATTCCTCATTGCTCATTTCTAATTCCCTAATTTCTCATTCGACTTATCGCAGGCAGATGTACACCACATACGCCGCATAGAGTGCGATCATCGAGCCGCCCTGCCAGCGGTTGAGGCGCTGCTTGCTCCAGCAGAACAGCCATACCAGCACCGAGAAGCCGATGAGGACTGCCAGATCGACCGCGTTTTCGGTCGTGAAGGTCATCGGCGAGATCGCACCGGAAATGCCGAGTACCATCAGGATATTGAAGATATTCGAGCCGATGACGTTGCCCAGCGCCATATCGACTTCCTGCTTCTTGGCAGCCACGGCGGAAGTCACCAGCTCCGGCAGGGAGGTACCGAATGCCACGATCGTCAGACCGATCAGGTTGTCCGACATCCCGAAGGCCGAGGCAATGGCGGAAGCCGAATCGACAACGAAATTGCCGCCGAAAATGATCGCCGCCGCACCGCCGATGATGTAGAGGATGCACTGCCAGATCGGCAGGATCTTGCCGGTGTCCTCCGCATCGGCGCTGGCGCTTGCCTTACGCGCCTTCATCGCGGACATGACCATCCACACGAGGAATGCCGCGAAGCAAGCCAGCAGGATGCCGCCCTCGAGGTGTCCGACCAGCATTCCCGTCAGTCCGAAGATCAGCAGCAGTACGGCTGCACCGACGGAGATGGGGTATTCCTTGAGCAGTGTCGACTTCTGCACGGTCAGGGGGCAGAGGACGGCACAGACACCGCACACGATCATCAGATTGAAGATATTCGAGCCGACGGCATTCGCGATGGCAAGTTCATTCTTGCCGGCGAGCGCGGCGCTGACCGATACAGAGGTTTCCGGCAGGGAAGTACCCATCGCCACGATCGTCAGACCGATGATGAGCGACGGCACCTTCAGCATTTTTGCGACGCTCGACGCACCGTCCACGAAGAAATCAGCACCCTTGACCAGCAGCACAAAGCCGAGGATCAGCAGTCCGAATTGCAGTAATAATCCCATAGTGACCTCACTTTCTGAGCGACTCGATCAGCATGGGCAGCGCGGTCTCAAACTTCACGCCGTACCAATGGCTGTCGTCACCGAGGGTGTTTTCGATGCACTGCACGGTGTAATCTGCCGCGAGCTTTGCGGCATCGAATGCAGAAAAACCGCGCAGATACGCGCCAACGAATGCCGACGCATACACATCGCCCGTGCCGTGGCAGCCGCGTTCGATACGCTTGTGCTCGTAGTAGCGCACCTGACCGTTTTCGGAGACGATCACGCCGGTCGTTTCGGGCTTGTAGGTCACGCCGGTGAGGATGATGACCTTGGCACCGGCAGAGGTCATTTTGTCGAGGATCTCCTGAATGTAGGCTTCATCGTAGGTTTCGCGGTATGGGGTATCCGTGAGCAGGCAGGCCTCCGTCAGGTTCGGGAGAATGACATCCGCGCCGAAGCACAGGGGCTTCATGGCGTTCACATAGTCCATATCGAAGATGCTGTAGAGGACGCCGTTGTCCGCCATCGCCGGATCAACGAAGGTCATGGCGCCGTCCTTGCGGAGCTTTGCGAAAATGTCCTGCACAATGCTGATCTGCCGGATCGAGCCTAAATATCCGGTATAGATGGCATCGAACAGGATGCCTTCCTTCTGCCAGTGTGCGGCGATGGCAGGCATATCCTCCGTGAGATCGCGGAAGGTGTATCCCTTGAAGCCGCCGGTATGCGTGGAAAGAACCGCCGACGGCAGGATGCAGGTCTCCGCACCGGTCGCCGAAAGGATGGGGAGTGCCGCTGTCAGCGAGCATTGCCCGACGCAGGAGATGTCCTGAATGGTCAGGACTTTTGGGTAGTTCATAAATCGTACCTCCGATCAGAATCGCGCTGATTATTTTTATATAATTGGAAATGCTTGCGCGGTACTATTATAGCATATTCCGGCGTAGAAGTCAAGGTTTTCGGGAGAACGGCGCACCGGTTCCCCGATTCGATTAAAAAATCCGAACCGCCGGCAACTTCGCGTTACCGGCGGCTCTCTCATGATAGATAGGATTGGGAATCTGCAAGATCAATAGCGGAAC
>JAFPXW010000419.1 GCA_017394565.1 Oscillospiraceae bacterium
AGTGGCTTTGGCAGAGGGCGTATAAACGTAGCGCTTAGCGGCACACAGTGCCGCCCCGCCGTCAAAGACGGCGGATTGCAAATCGTTATTACGATTTGCATTAGCGCGTAGTATAAAAAACCAGATCACTCCATCACGTGTTCCAGCGCGTGGTAGAAGATGGTCTTGACGTGGGAATCTGCAAGGGAATAATACACGGTTTTCCCTTCCCTGCGTCCATCGACCAGCCTGCCCTGCTTGAGGATCCGAAGCTGATGGGAGATCGCCGAGGCTGTCATCCCCAGCCGTTCCGCGATCTCGCTGACACAAAGCTCGCCGGGCAGCAGCTCAAAGAGAATGCGTACACGTGTCGTATCTCCGAACAGTCCCAGAAGCTCCGCAACACTGCGCAGGATCTCAGTATCCGGCATCTGCTGCATCAGTCTGTCGATCAATTCCTGATGCTGCTCGCAGGCGCCGCAAATATGTTCATGTTCGTGTTCCGCCATGTGTACCTCCTGAATTCCCTGCCCCTCTCACTCAGATCGCAGGCATCACGCGCCCTCCCGATACGGGGATATAAGCGCCTGTTGTAAATTTCGCCAGATCCGACAGCAGAAATGCCGTCATATTGGCAATATCCTGATCCGTTCCGCGGTGTCCCAGAGGAACGGTCTTGTCATAATCGGGGGCTTCCTCCGTGTGATCGGTGCGGTCACGCTCCGAGATCGTCCAGCCGGGTGCGACCTGATTGACCGTGATGCCGTGGCAGCCGACTTCCTTTGCCAGCACACGGACAATGCCGTCGAGCGCACGTTTTCCGGCCGTGTAAGCGCCGACGCCGGCTTCCGCCATTGCCGCACATTCCGTATTGATCGCCACAAACCGTCCGTAATGCTGCGCGATCATGTCCGGCAGGAAGGCCTTCGCCAGATGCACGGTCTGCATCGCGCACGAGTCGAACTGACTCTGAAAATCCGCCAGATCCTGCTCCAGGATCGACGTCCAGCGGTACTGGATGACCGCATTGGCTACGATCAGGTCGGTAACACCAAGCTCCGCACGGATCGTCTGCTGCATCGCCTGCACGCTGTCCGCATCCGTCACATCCGCCTGCACGATGAGCGCACGTCTGCCCAGTGCGCGGACGCTTTGCGCTGTCTGTTCGGCACGTTCACGGCTGCCGTTATAATGCACAGCCACGTCCGCACCACATTCCGCGAGTGTGCGTGCGATCACTCTGCCCAGCTCACCGGATGCACCGGTGACAAGTGCTGTCTTTCCGTTCAGATCAAGTTCCAGCATAAGATTCCCCCCAGATGTCAATGTGAATCTACTCTTCCAATTGTTATTATACCATAGAATTTGTAAAATGTCAACACAAATTTACACTGAGGCAACCGCTGTTCATAAATTCAGCACAAAAAAAGACAGGCTTTATGTCGTTTTTACCATGATCCAGCGCCACGGGACATTTTTCCAGTAATCCCCCGCATAATCGATGCCGACGCGCGGTGCGGTGCGTGTTTCGCAGACGTATCCATCGTCCTCAAACCACACCGTATCCCCCAGAAACGAGCCGCCGTTAAACGTTTTGTCGATCTGTAAATATTTTGTGAGCTTGCCCGGCCCGTCGTGGACTTCGCCGGCACGCAGCAGTACGCCCTGCGGCTGCCCCTCCTCGCCGGTGATGACATTCATGAGGTGGTGGATGCCGTAGCACAGGTAAACATAAACCGTGCCGCTTTTTCGCCAGAGGAGTTCATTGCGCGGTGTTTTTCCCTTTGATGCGTGACATCCGAGATCTTCTGCGCCGCGGTAGGCCTCCGTTTCGGCGATGCGTTCGCGCAGGATCGTGCCGTCGGGCAGCCTGTGGACCAGCACCTTGCCGACGAGATCGGGTGCGACCTCCAGACAGTCGCGGTGGAAAAATGCCTCACCGAGTTTCATCAGTCCTTCACCTCAAGCTTCCGGCAGAGTTCCCCATCGGGCTTGATGTAGAGCGTCTGCTGATTCGTGAAAATGACCATGCCGGGCTTGGAGCCGTTCGGTTTCTTGACAAAGCGGACTTTCGTAAAATCGACCGGAACTTGTGCAGAATCCCTTGCCTTCGAGTGATACGCCGCCAGCACCGCAGCTTCACGGATGGCAGTTTCGCTCGGTTCCGCGCCGTCGGTCACGAGGATGACGTGCGAACCCGGAATGTTCTGCGTGTGCAGCCAGATGTCATTTTTCGCCGCCGTTTTCAAGGTAAGCTGGTCGTTCTGGCGGTTATTTCTGCCGACGAGGATGGGGAAACCGTCGGACGATTCGTACAGCATCGGTGGCTGCTGTTTCGGGGGCTTCTGCTTGGAGCGATTGCGGACATAGCCCTGCTCGCGCAGTTCCTCACGCAGCAGCATCAGGTCGGATTCACTCTCCGCACGGCTCAGCACATCAAATACACTTTCGAGGTACTGGAGCTCCGCCTCGCCCTGTGCGATCTGCTCCGCAAGCTTTTCCTTCGCGGTCGCTGCCTTGCGATACAGCGTGTAGTACCGCTGCGCATTCTGCGGCGGTGTCAGATTCACCTGCAAGGGGATCGTGATCTGCGGACAGCTTTCCTCATAGAAATTCTCCAGAACCGCCGCTGTATCGCCCTTTTGCAGGCGGTAGAGATTGGCGGAGAGCAGGTCGCCATAGAGCTTGTTCTGCTCCATTTTATCCGTTTCGGAAAGCTCCTGTCGCTGGTTGGCAAGCTTTCGGGTGACACGTTCCATGCGCGTCATGATGAGCTTGAACAGGTCGTTCGCACGCTGTTTCATCCGCGCACGCAGGTCACGCTGCGCATAGAATTCATCCAGCGCCGCGCTTGCCGAGGGCATTTCGCGCACGACCATCAAAGCGCCGTACTGCTGCGGACGCAGGAACAGGAAGTCCTTGAGCGCTCCCTCCGGCGTTTGCAGGATGTGGAACTGGCAGTCGCGGTCACGCAGACGGCGAGCCGTTTCGTGGATCGTAAACAGCAGCCGCTGCTTGTGGGAATCCGTCAGCTCATGACTGCGGATGGCATCGCGCGATACATAAAACGCCCATTCTCTTGCCAAAAGCGGCGATACACCTTCAAATACGCTAACCAGTGCCTTGCTCAGTTCCGCATCAGGCACCAGCAGGAGCGCATTCAATATCGTGTCATCGTCCGCTTCCAGAAAATTCAATTGCCGCGAACGATGCGGCATCTCATACGCAAACGACGGCAGCAGCACACGTTCGCGCGTGACATCGGCATTTCGCTTCAGGCTGTCGATGACCTTGCCGTCCTCGCCGATGAGGATGAGGTTGGAGTAGCGTCCCATGACCTCGCAGGCCAGCGTCAGCTGCACCTTGTCGCCAAGTTCGTTCGTACACTCGAAGTCCAGGAACAGGATGCGCTCGAGTCCGTCCTGCCGCACCGCTGTGAGCTTTCCGCCGCCGAGGTGCTTGCGCAGGAGCATACAGAACATCGGCGGAACAGCAGGGTTCTCGACCGGAATGTTCGTCAGGTGGATGCGTGCGCTGTCGCCGGCGGTGCTGATGAGGATGCGTGATGCACCGTCGCGGCCGCGCATATACAGCAGGATCTCGTCCTTCGAGGGCTGGTGGATCTTGTCCACACGCGCCGTCACGAGGGGTTCGAGCTCCTGCCGGATGGTGTATAGGTAAGCGCCGTCAAATGCCATGCGCGTTCTCCTTTCTATAGATCAGCACCTCAAATTCCGTGCGGACGTGCAGCGTTTCAAGGGATGCCAGACGTTCGCGCTCTTTCGCGCCGGTGCGGTAAGCATACGGTGTCATGCCAAACAAACTCTGGATGTCCCCGGTGGATGTGAGATCAATTTCTCGCTTCGCTTCGCGCTTTTCGAGGAACTGGAATTCCTCCAGCGCGTAGTCCTTGACGGCATTCTCGTAGGGGCAGTCGTAAACGGCTGCTTTCAGTTCCCAGAGATGCCTGGCGGCCGGGATCGCCATGACAAAAATGCCGTCCGGCTTCAGGACACGCTGAAATTCCTCGCCGCAGTACGGCGCGAAAATGCTGACGACCGCGTCACAGCTTGCATCCAGCACCGGCAGATGAAAGACGCTCGCGACGGCGTAATGTCCGGTCGGATCGGCTTTTGCGGCGAGATTGGCAGCGGTCTTTGAGATGTCCACGCCGTAAATCTCGCTGTTCTGCGCCATTTCGTGGATGCCCTTGGTGTAGTAGCCCTCACCGCATCCGGCATCGAGCAGAACACTTCCCGATTGTAATACCGGGCGGAGCGCATCGCAGATGGTGTCGCGAAGATGCGCATAATAGCCCTTTCCGAGAAACTCACGCCGCGCACGCACCATCTCCGGATTGTCGCCGGGGATGTCGGAATGTTTCTGATGCGAGGGCAGCAGGTACACCGCGCCCTTCTTTGCGCGGTCGAAATTATGCCGCTTCTCGCATTGCAGCGAAAGCCCCTCCGCCTGCAATGCGCCGCCGCAGACCGGGCATTTCCAGATCGTTTCAGACATAGTCCACCGGATCCCCTTCCACAAATTCGTACACCTTCAGCGCCGGAAGTGCTGCGCGGAGTTTTTCCGCCACATACGGCACCATGATGACTTCTGTATGGTAATGACCACAATCGATCAGCCCCAAACCAAGCTCCTGCGCCTTGTACCAGCGGTCGTGCTTGACATCGCCCGTCAGCAGGCAGTCACAGCGCGTCACGATGTCCTCCAGCATGGAGGAACCCGAACCCGTGCAAAGCCCAAGTTTTTTCGTCCATGCGCCGTCGTTTTTGTCACGCAGGAATCGCACTGACTGACAGCCGAGCGCGGTTTTGGCGGCGAGAGCGATGTCGGCATCCTGCATTTCGGTTCTCAGGTGCAGCACCCTGCCGAACCCGTCGTCCATCAGCGGCGTGATCGCTTCCACCGGCAGAACCTCCTGCAAGCGCTGTGCCAGCAGGTCATTGAGTCCGCCCTCCGCCTGATCCAGCGGCGTGTGGCAGCAGATCGCGGAAATGCCGTTTTTGGCAAGGGCATAGACCGGACTTTCGCACGGGAGCGTTTTCAGCGGCGAGAAGATGACCGGATGATGCGAAACGATCACATCGCAGCCAAGCTCGACCGCACGTTCCACCGCGCCGACCGAAATGTCCAGCGACACCAGCACTTTCGCGGCCGGAAGGCTCGGCGAACCGACCAGCAGTCCCGAATTATCCCATTTTTCCTGCGTCGAAAACGGCGCGATCGCGTCGATCACATTAAAAATATCCTGTACTGTCATCGGTATTCCTCCAGTTTTGCTAAGATCTGTTCGGCTTCCTCGGCAAACGGTGCATCCGGCTGTCCGGCGGCACGTCTGCCGTCACGCGCTTTGCAAACCTGTGCGTAAATGCGTTCCGCATACGCCAGGCATTCGGCTTTCCGCAAGTCCATTTTCCCCAGGCAAGCCGTCAGAATGTCTGGTGTTTCGCGGTTTCCGGTCAAATTGGCACGCATCACAGCGTAGAGGTAGCGGTCGTCACGCACGCAGGTCTCTGCGTCGAGTGCGAAGCCGTTTTCATACAGCCAGGTGCGCAGTTCACGCGCTTTCGTCATCGGCTGCAATACGAGCGAAATGCCCTCCAGCGGAAACGGGCAGCTCTCCAGGATGTGGATGATCGTCTCGCCGCCCATGCCGGCAATGACGATGTGCGTCAGCCCCTCCGGTGGGATCTGCGCGAGTCCGTCAGAGAGGATGGTGCGGATTTTTCCCGAAAGTCCGTGCGAAACGATGGTGCGCTGCACCGCCTGCAAAGGCCCTTCTCCGATGTCGGAAGCGATCACGCACGCGGCCCGTCCGGTTTCCAGCAAATAGACCGCGAGCTGCGCATGGTCACATCCCACATCGCAAACGTGTGCGCCCTGCCCGATCAGATCGGCACAGGCCATGAGTCTGACATTCAGCATGATGATCTCCTCGCAAAAATAATGGTGATGACCGCTGCGATCAGGGCGATCATGCCTGCCATCATCAGGGACACGATCGTGACCGGAACGGCTGTCAAAAGCGGTGTCTGCGTGATGACCAGGACATTCCAGTAGCAGAAAAACGCCACTATCAGGAGTCTCCCCCAGTCCAGCCAGAGCTGTACCGCCTGCCGGATCTTGTTCTCGCGGTTTTCTGAAAGTGCCGGTTTTCTGGTCAGTTTCACCTTCCGGACCGCGCAGTCAAACAGCGCCGTGAACGCGAGGACAAGGACATTGATGACGTGCGGATAGAAGCCGTAGAATTTGCTGTCGTACACGTCAAACAAGCCGTTCGGATCGAAATGAACGCCGATCGTTTCCGGAAGTCTGGTCAATGCGATCAGAAATCCCAGTAGGCTCAGTCCTTCTGCACCGAACGGCAGCCAGAACAGGATGCGGTGCAATTTTTTCATGATTCCCTCCAAATAGAACAGGGCTGCGCGTGGTGTGCAGCCCTGCAATCCAGTCAGTTCCCGAAAGCCGCGTTGAGCTTGGCAACCAGTTCATCAGCGTCTACGCCGTGAACCATGCAAGCTTCCTCGATCGTCTCGCCGCGGGATGCCGGACATCCCAGGCAGTGCATACCGATCGCCATAAAGAACGGAGCTGCGATCTCCAGATTCTCGTCGAGGATCTCGCCGATGACCGTGTTCTTGTCCACTACCATTTCCATTCACCTCCGATTTCCGATGATGACTGTAACACAGAAAGCACAGCCGTTAGCCGTGCTTTCCGTATTTTTTCACATAATAGGGGTGATTATTCCTCGCGCATTCTTGCAAAGCACTCGCTGCAATATACCGGTCTGTCCTCACGGGGCTGGAACGGTACTCTTGCCTCGCCGCCGCAGCCTGCGCATACAGCAGTGAACATCTCGCGCGGAGCCTTTGCGCCGCCCTTACGAGCTGCACGGCAGTCCTTGCATCTCTGGGGCTCGTGCTCAAAGCCCTTTTCAGCGTAGAACTCCTGCTCGCCAGCAGTGAAAACGAACTCCTTGCCGCAGTCCTTACATACTAATGTCTTGTCTTCGTACATGGTTTTTTTACCTCACTTTGGGTTATTTGGTCAGGGACTACGGACGGAGTCAAACCGCCACCTTTTTTCATAATGGGATTTTTGCCAGGGTGACAAAATACAAGAATGAAAACTGCTCTGATGAAGCTGCAATCCCTTTCGATCTATCGCACCCACGTTTGTGGGAGTCGATCAGGTTTGTTCGGAGTGATCCGCACCCCGCACGGCGCGCATCTTGCGACGGATGCGCTGCATGGCGTTGTCGATGGATTTGACACTGACGCCGAGCTTGCCGGCTGCATCCTGGTAGCTGGCTCCGTCGAGGAGAACCTGCAGAATGCGCCATTCGCGGTCAGAAAGCTGTGCCATCACCTGCAGACAGGCATCGCGGAAGGCTTCGCGCTCCAGCAGAATGCTCTCCGGCGTATCGGGATCCACGAATTCGCCGCGTGCTTCCAGTTCCTCCAGCAGATCCTCCGCCGGTGAAGCGGCATTGCGTTCCCGCCGGAGAAAGCTGCGCATCCGGTTGCAGATGCAGACCTGCGCAAAAGCCGAGAAGTGCTTCTCTCTGGCAGGATCGAACTCCGGGATCGCCTGTAACAGTGCGATCAGCCCCTCCTGCACGAGATCATCCACATCGCCGCCCTGCGCGAAACGTCCGGCATAATACCGGATCAGCCGCAGATAGCGTGAAAGCAATGCGCCCTCTGCTTCGACCGAAGTCCTGGCAAGCTGTGCCAGTTCCTCATCCGACCGGAGGTCAAGCTCCGGATCAGACATTGCGATCCTCCTGCACGAACGCCGCGCGTCCCTGCGAGAACAGGTCGCCGCCCTGCGCATCATTGCAGACAACCAGCGGAAAATCCTCGATGCGAAGGCGTTTTACCGACTCGCAGCCGAGATCCTCGAACGCGATGACTTCCATCTCCTTGATGCAGCGTGCAGCCAGCGCACCAGCGCCGCCGACGGCACAGAGATAGACCGCGTCATTGCGCACGATGGCGTCCTGCACGGGCTTGGCACGTTCGCCCTTGCCGATCATCGCCGCCAGCCCTAAGTCCAGCAGCCGCGGCGCATACGGATCCATGCGCCCCGAAGTCGTCGGGCCGCACGAACCGATGGGTTTTCCGGGTGGTGCCGGCGTCGGACCTGCATAATAGATCACAGCGCCGTCGATCGGGAAAGGCGGTTCCTTTCCCTCGTCCAGGAGCGCCGCGATGCGCTTGTGGGCGGCATCACGCGCTGTATAGACATATCCTGAAAGCAGGATCTTATCGCCGATCTTCAGCTCTTTTGCGCATTTTTTGAGATCCTGCGCCTGGATCTTCCGGATCTCCGGCATATGTTCCACCTCTGATGGGAGTGATTATTCGCTCATGGATGCCTCAGCGTCCTTGATCAGCTCACTCATATCAAAGTTCAGCTTCTTCTGGGGCTTCGGCATGGGGGTTGCTTCTTCCTTCTGCACCGGCTTCTGGAACTGATTCTCCAGGTTCGGTGCCTGCGCGAAGTCATTCAGCATAGACTCCGCAAAGTCCTCCTTGATGGAAGGAGAGGGCTTATTGCTCTTAGGAGCATTGTTGTGATTCTGGTTGTTGTTATTATTGTTGAAATTACGGAAATCGTTCTTCTGCTCCGGCTTGGAAGGCTCCGGCTTCTTTTCTTCCTTCTTCTCTTCCTTCTGTTCCTTCGGAACATTGAGGATCTCCTTCGTGCGCTGCTCCTGTGCCTTGGTAGACTCCTCGACGCTGGAACGTGCCTCGGTGATGATATGGTTTACAGAATCGATCTTCTCGGTCATCTGGCTCTGTGCCTTGGCCATCAGCTCGCTGGCCTCCTTGACGCTCTTTTCCATGCCCTCGATCTCGATGGTCAGCATGGATCGGATGGTAGCGGTCAGCTGGCGAACGCGGTTCTCCTGCTCCACAGCATCCTTCTTGATGCGGACGGACTCAGCCTCAGCCTCGATCTGGGTATTCTTGAGCAGTTCCTCGGCTTCTTCCTTCGCCTTTGCGGAATGATCCTCTGCGTCCTTCAGGATGCGGGCTGCCTCTGCATTGGCATCATCAACGGTCTTCTTTGCCGTCGCATCCGCGTCGGAGGTGGTCTTCTTGGCCTTTTCCTCGGCGTCTCTGATGGTCAGTTCTGCCTTGGCATCAGCCTCTGCGATGGTCTTCTTGGAGTGCGTTTCCGCATCTCTGGTCATCTTGTCAGCAGCAGTTTTTGCCTGGATCACGAGCTGATTTGCATTCTTCTGTGCCTCTGCGAAGATGGCGCTCATGTCCATTTCGGGCGCAACGAAGCTCGGTGCAGCGGACTGGGACTCAAGCTCCTCGACCTTCGCCTTGAGGTCGTCGATCTGGGAATCCTTCGCGAAGATCTGACCGCCGAGGTCATTCAACTCATTCTGCATCTTAGCCAGTTCGTCTTCCTTGGCATCGAGCTGATCCTGGAGGGACTTGACGGATTCGGAAAGTTCGCCGTCAGCGCTTGCCTTGTTTTTGAGTTCGGTATTCTCTGTTGTCAGCTGGCTGATCTCGCCCTTGAGCGCAACGATCTCCTCCTGGAATTCCTTCATCTTGCCCTCATCGGCAGTGGAAGCCTGTGCCTGTGCCTGCTGCAGAAGCTGCTTCATCTTCTGGGCATCGGAGCTGCGCTCTTCCTTCTCGGTCTTGAGTGCAGCAGCAAGCTGAGCCGCCTTATCATTCGCGCCCTGCAGCTGTGCAGCGTTGTCCTGCGCCAGCTTCTCAGCGTCGGTCGCACGCTTCTGGGCAGCCTCGAGATCCTTCTTGTACTGGGTGATGAGCTGGGACTCCTGCTTGTCGCCGTTCTCGGTCGCTTCTTCAAGCTCGGTCTCCAGCTGGCGGATCTTGCTGTTCAGCTCTTCGACGTAGATATTGACGCTCTCCTTGTCGTAGCCCTTCTGCCCCATCTTGGCATCTTTCAGAGTATTTGGAACGTGGTATTCGCTCATGGTCGATCTCTCCTTCGTGGATTGTGTGGTGAGGGCAAAATTACTAATACTCCGCCCGTCCCGTTTTCATTATTATCGTTATTATACCATATTTTTGGACTGCTTGCAAGGGACTATCTGTAAAAATCGTGGTACTCTTTTTGTACACCCTGCACAAACAACTAAAAAAATCCCGCCAGTATAGTGCTGACGGGATCGTAAATTCGATGAAAATCGCTTAATTACCGCCGAGAATGGAGAAAATATCGTTCATATCAATGTCATTCTCCTGACGGCGCGGCGCGGAGGGCTGACCATAATCCATCTTGTCATCGAGCAGAGCGCTCTCAAGGGATTTCAGCTCGTCATTGATCTCATTCTGCGCAGCAGCCTTGGTTTCCTCGAGCTTCTTCTTGCTTTCCTCTGCCTTGGCAGAAGGTCGGTTGGTATCGGTATCGAAATCCGCCGCGATGACGGTAATGGTCATCTCGTCCTGCATTTCCTCCTTGAACGCTGCACCGAAGATGAACTGTACGTCCGGAGCCGCAGCCTCGGTGATCATCTTGGAAGCCGTATCCACGTCGGATGCGAGGGTATCCTCGGACATTGCGATATTGATGAGCAGTCGTCTTGCGCCTGCGATGGAGGTTTCGAGCAGCGGGCTGGAGATGACAGCCTTGGCCGCCTCGGTCGCCTTGTCCTTGCCCTGGCCGTGGCCGATTGCCATATGCGCGTAGCCAGCGCCCTTCATGGTAGTGGAAACGTCCGCGAAGTCGAGGTTGATGTAGCCATCCTCCACGATCAGATCCGCAATGCTTTTGACACCGGTCTTGAGGATGTCATCAGAGAGTGCGAAGGATTCCTTCATGGTCAGCGGCTTTTCCAGACCGACGAGCAGTCTTTCGTTCGGGATGACAATGAGGGAGTCAACGTACTTTCTCAGCTCGCCGATACCCGCCTCAGCCTGTGCCATCTTCTGCTCACGCTCGAATGCGAACGGCTTGGTCACAACAGCAACCGTCAGGATGCCCATACCCTGTGCAGTCTTGGCAACGATCGGTGCTGCGCCCGTACCGGTGCCGCCGCCCATGCCGGCGGTGATGAATACCATATCTGCGCCCTTCAGAGCCGCCTCGATCTCCTCGATGTTCTCCTCAGCGCTGTGCTGGCCGATCTCCGGCTTATTTCCTGCGCCTCTGCCCTTGGTGAGCTTTGCGCCGATCTGGATGCGCGTTGCTGCCTTGGAATTCTTGAGTGCCTTGGCATCGGTGTTGATGGTTACATATTCAATATCGCTGACATCGGAATCGACCATGCAGTTGAGCGCATTACCGCCGCCGCCGCCGACGCCGATGACCTTAATATTCACATCGGGTTCAAATGCTTCCTCATAGATGAAGTCCGTCATTTTTTTTCCTCCTACCGAATCTGAATTTTCTGTTCGTCCCCTGCGGGGTTCCTTTCATGCACGCAAATACGCAGCATCGGGGATGCGCTGTGCAAATTATCTGTATCAGGACATTTTGAAACATTATTATTGTAACATATCCTACGTCAATTTGCAATAGTTTTTTTGCAAATTCTGATTTTTTCTTATTATCGACAACGTTTGCATCAGATTTCGCATCCTTTTTAACAAAAATGTACACAAAACATACATTCGATGCTGCCGGTTCAAAAACGTCCTGCCCCAAAAATTCAGAACAGGACGCTAGTATCAGCCGTCGCCGTAGATCTCCTCCCCGGACTGCTCTGTGGTCTCCTCGGTGTCCTCCCCGCTCGTTTCGGATTCCGTGGTCTCCTCGGTCTTTTTCTCGGTATGCTTCTGCTTCGAAGCTTCCTTCACGGCCTTGCGGCTGGCCTCATAATCCGCCTTGTTCCGGAAGGAACACTGGTTCGTGCCGACCATCACGAGATAGCCCTCCTTGTCAGCCGGCTGCTTGGAAATGATCTCTTCCGCAAAGTCGATCTTGTAGCCGATCTCGCTCCAGTTGCCCATGTCAAAAATGATCCGGTGGTCGAAATTGACCATAAGATCGTTATAATCCGTCATGTCGATCTCCACGATCGGCGCCGACAGTCCGCCCTCGTAGATCAGATCCCGGAACGCAGAGAACACCTTGTCATAGCGCTCCTCCTCGGCTTTGATCTGCTGGCCGGGCGTGGTTTCCGACGGATCGTAGCCGACAATGCGAATCAGCCCCTCCTGCGGATCCATGCTGTTGTCGAGGATCCTGCCGTGCTCGCTGACGATCAGCGTGCCGAACTCATAGACCACGTTATAGGCCGGGGTGCATTTCTGCACGCGGATCTCCAGGGTATCCGGAAACTGGCGGACGATCTCGACGCTCTCGACGTGGATGAGCGCCTCGATCGCGCGTTTTTCGGCTTCATCGGTCTTGAGGCGCATCATGTTGTCGCCGACAGAAATGCCGGTCGCTGCCACCACATCCTCCGCGGTATAGCTGTCGGCATTGCCGGTCACGCGGATGGTCTTGATATTAAAGAAAACCGTCATGGACAGCGTGACCGTCACCACTGCTGCAAACACGATCACCAGAAAGACATACCCCGAACGTCCGCGCTTGCGGCGGCGTGAGCGTTTGCTGTTCGTTTCGTGCTGCATACTGGTTTTTTCTACATCTCTCATAATGCTCTCCTATGTTCTGCGCTTACTTTCGTTCGATCCTTGCGCCCACCGCCTGCAGCGCAAGCTCAGGGCTGTCGTATCCTCTGTCGATATGGGAGATCTCCGTCAGGACGGTCTCCCCTTCCGCGCCGAGGGCTGCTGTCAGCATGGCAGCACCGCCGCGCAGATCCGTGGCACTGACAACGGCACCGTGCATCTGCCGGACGCCGCGGATGACGGCTGCGCGTCCGGCAATGCGGATATCCGCACCCATCCGGACGAGGGCATCCACATGGCGGAAGCGGTTCTCGAAGATGGTCTCCTCCATGACGGACGTGCCGTTTGCCTTGCAGAGGACCGCCATCACGATCGCCTGCGCATCGGTCGGAAAGCCCGGAAACGGCATGGTCTTGATGTACCGAAGCGGCTGGATCGGTTTTCTGCCCGAAAAGCAGATGGAATCCTGCGAACGGCTGCAACTGCCGCCCATCTCCTCGAATACATCCAGGATGCCGGTCAGACTGGCGTCGTCCGTGTGCAGGAGCCTGAGCTCTCCGCCGGTCGCGGCGGCGCACGCGAGCCACGTCGCGGTGACGATCCGGTCGGGCATGATCCGGTGTTCGCAGCCGGTCAGCTGCTTCACGCCGCGGATGCGGATGGTTCCGGTGCCGGCGCCCTCGATCTTTGCCCCGCATTTCGTCAGGAAGTCCGCCAGATCCGTGATCTCCGGCTCTCTTGCGGCATTGGTGATGACCGTGTCGCCGGCGGCGAGGACAGCTGCCAGCAGGATATTCTCCGTCGCGCCGACGGACGGGAATTGCAGATGGATCCTCGCGCCGTGCAGACCTTTCGGCACCGTGCAGGTGAGGATGCCGTTTTCCTCCGTGATGCGGACACCCATGCGGCGCAGGGCTTGCAGATGCAGGTCGATCGGGCGCGGGCCAAGCTCGCAGCCGCCCGGAAACCCGAGGCTGCATTGTCCCATCCTGCCCAGCATTGCGCCCAGGAAGATGATCGACGAGCGCATCTCCTGCATCAGATCCTCCGGAATGACCGCCCTGGACGGTGCATCCGCGCGGACGGTCACGGAATGTCCCTGCATCACGCAGCGAGCGCCGATGCTGCCGAGGATCCGGCACGCCGCGTACACATCCGAAAGCTTCGGGCAGTTGGTCAGTGTGCTTTCCCCCTGGCAGAGGAGCGTCGCCGCCAAGATCGGGAGGGCGCTGTTTTTGGCGCCTTGCACGGTCATGTCTCCCTCCAGCCGCCTGCCGCCCTGTATGACAAATGTTTGCATAGCCTCCCACTCCTTTCACAAGCAGTGTATGAAAAAGTGGAAGATCCTGTGAATTTTACTTCTTCGCCGTCAGCTTCTCGATGACGCTCCAGATGCGGTCCTCCGTATCGCGGACAGCCAGATTGGAAGCTGCCACCGCCATGCTGATGATCTTGTCAGGCGACTGATAGAGCTTCTCAATGCGTGCGATCATGTCCTCGCCGGTGACGTTCTTCTGCTCGATGACATGCGCAGCACAGTCAATTCCCAGCACCATCGCGTTGTGATACTGGTGATTGCCAGCCACGATCGGGGACGGGATCAGGATGGAGGGTTTGCCCATAGCTTCGAGTTCTGCGAGGGCATTCGCACCGGAACGGCAGACCACGAGGTCGGCGGCTGCCATGCAGGTGTCCATATCGTTGATGTACTCCGTGATGCGGATGCGGCTGCTTTTCATGGGGATGCCGTATTCCTGCATTTTCTGCGGGAAGGTATCCTTGCCCATACCGCCGTAGCCGTGGATGTGGTTGATCGGCAGGCCCTTCGATGTGTGCCATCTGAGGACTTCTGCCATCGTGTCGTTGATGCACCCTGCGCCCAGCGAGCCGCCGAACGACAGGATCGTGAAGGCGTCGTCAAAGCCGAGCTCGCGGCGTGCTTCCTCCTTGGTCTTGCGGAACAGCTCCTTGCGGACAGGCAGTCCGGTCACGGTGTAGGGGATGCCCTCCTCGAAATACTTCAGCGCATCCTCCACCGTCAGCATGACGTGATCGACCTCCTTCGCGAGAAGCTTATTCGTCACGCCGGGATAGGCATTCTGCTCGTGGATGGCGGTCGGGATGCCCATTTTTGCCGCCATGCGGATGACCGGGCCTGCGACATAGCCGCCGGTCCCGACCGCGATGTCGGGCGAGAATTCACGGATGATCTGCTTTGCACGCGGGCCGGAGCCTGCCAGATACCAGAGTGCCTTGGCATTTCTGCCGATGTTCTCAAGGGAAATTTTCCGCTGGAAGCCCTCGACCTTGATAAATTCGATCTTGTAGCCGGCCTGCGGAACGAGCCTGGCTTCCATGTGATTCGGCGTGCCGGCGAACAGGAATTCCGCATCCGGCACATGGTCGCGTATGATGCCGGCAATGGCAAGGGCAGGATTGATGTGGCCGCCCGTGCCGCCGCCTGCGAGTAATACTTTCATTTAGAACAGCCTCTTTTCTGGTTGGATTAAGCCTCCTGCTGCGGATCCGGAAGCGGAGGGACTTCCTCACGCACGACCTTTTTCACCGGCTCCACGATCCTGCGCGAGCGCGAGATATTCAGCACGATGCCCATCTGCATCAGCTGCATGATGAGCGCCGTACCGCCGTAGGAGAAGAACGGCAGGCTGATGCCGGTATTCGGCACCAGACCGCTGACAACGGCGATGTTGATAAACGCCTGCAGCGCGATCTGAAGCGTAAATCCGACTGCGATCAGCATCCCGAAGCGATCCTTGCTGTGGGCTGCGATGTGGAATCCCTGTGCCACCAGCAGGACAAAGAGCAGGATCACCGTGATCGCGCCGAGCAGTCCCAGCTCCTCGCAGACGATCGAGAATACGAAGTCATTCTCCGACTCCGGGAGGTACAGGTATTTCTGACGTGATTCGCCCAGTCCCAGGCCGAAGAAGCCGCCGGAACCGATGGCGATGAGGGACTGGCGCGTCTGCCAGGTGCCGTCGAGATCCTCGCTGTCAAAGGGGTGGCGCCAGGTCTCGATTCGCGTCGTGAAGTAGCCGATGCCCTTGGTGTTGACCAGATACAGCACGAACAGTCCGAGGAGTGCCGCGCCGATCAGTCCCACGATGACGATATGCCACCATTTCGCGCCGCCGACAAAGATCTGCACAACGCCGATCATCACGATCAGCAGCGAGCAGGACAGGTGGGGTTCCAGCATCAGGAGTCCCACGATCACGCCCAGCAGCAGGAAGTACACCAGTGTGCCGGACGTGAAGCGCTTCATCTTGTCGTAATTCAGGTCGATGAGGTAGGCAAAGAGGATCACGATGGCAAATTTCGCCAGCTCTGACGGCTGGAAGGTCGTGAATCCCAGATTGATCCAGCGCTTACAGCCGGTGTGCAGATCCGTACCGATGAACATGACCGCGATCAGCAGGATGACTGCCCCCAGATAAACCGCAATGGCAAAGCCTTTTTTCATAAAGAGATGATAGTCGATAAAGCTCATGAGGATCATCATGCCAAGTCCGATGCCGCCGAAGATCACCTGGCGCAGGGCGTAATAATAGCCCGGTTTCTCCTCATTGATCGCGATGGCGTAGCTTGCGGAGAACATCATGACAATGCCCATCGCCAGCAGCAGCAGCACGACCAGCGCAAAGGTCATATCGGCAAACCCGACACGCACCTTCAGGCGTTCCTGCTTCGGGGCACGTTCTTTTTTCACTCGGCCCATGTGGAAACCTCTCCTTTCATATTTCGTATGGGAGCGATTCTCCCGATATTACATCAAAAACCAATTCTATGGGATCAGCAGCGCCATCACGCTGCAAAACGCCGCCAGTCCGGACAGAACTGCGATCCGTCCGTGCGGTGTGATGCCGTCCGCTTCCATGGCTTCCGTCAGGTAGTTGTGGTCGCGGCGGAAGAAACGGAACGCCTTATCCAACAGGAAAACCGCCATAAACAGGGCTAATTCCTTATAAAATCCATGCTGGAGGCACAGATACGGCACGATGCCTGCCAGAAGGAAGCTGCCCGTCGCGCCGATCCGGCATTTCGCAGGAGGCAGGCACCAGGTCATGCCGCCCATGCAGGCGCCGGCTGCGGCAAGCGTCAGAAGTGACGGCAAATAGAGCGAATTTCGCAGCAGCAGCACCGTCAGCGCCAGCAATTCCACCGCATTGACGATCAGCAGTGTGCCGTCCGTTTCCCGCTGAAAGCCGTGCTCCAGCGCAAAGCAGATGTACAGCGGGACCGGCAGGACTGCGAGCCAGTGGTTCGCGGAAAGCTCGGCTTCCGTAAAGCTCAGGTACCCGAAACCAGCCACCCCCATCATCAGAAGCGCCGCCGGAACGAATAATTCCCATAAATGGCTGTTTCTGCGTTTCTTCGCCTGAAAGAGGTCTGTCAGGAAGCCGATCATTCCCATCACGCCGGCAAAGACGCTCACGGCGATCAATTGCCGAAGCTGCGCCGAAAACGCATCGCTCGTGCGGTCGGCACCGGCGAACTGCAAATACAGCGTGCCGCACAACACCATCGAAAAGACGATGCCGGCCAACAGCAGGAGCCCTCCCATGAGTGGGCGGCGTTCCTCCTGCGTGCGCTCTGCGGTGTCCTGCGATTCCGCGTTCTGCGGATCGGGTTTCGGCTGTTCGGGCGGAAAAATGCGGTGCTTCGTCAGAAACGGCACCAGCGCGATGCCGAACAGCCCTGCCGTCAGCCCTGCGCTCACCGCGCAGACGATCTGTAACCAGAACGGCATCGCTTACGCGCCGTAAACAGCCTCGATGATGTGTTCGAGGTGCATTCCGTGGCTGGCCTTAAAGAGGACCACGTCGCCCTCCTTGAGGTAATTCTGGAGCTTCTCGGTCAGAAGCGCTGCGTCCTCGGTGCAGAACACACCGAATTTGTCGCCTGCCTTCGCGGCAATGTGTCTGGACGCCGGGCCGTAGCAGTAGAGCATATTCAGATTCGATTTTTTGGCGATGGCGCCGACCTGCTCATGCAGGGTGTCGCTCATGGCGCCCAGTTCCAGCATATCGCCCAGAACTGCGACCTTTCTGCCCTCGCAGGGGTAATTTGCCAGCACGCTCAGCGCTGCTTCCATCGAGGCAGGGCTTGCGTTGTAGCAGTCTGCAATGACAGTCTGTCCATTTTTCTCCATGATATTCTGGCGGTTGCCGGTGGGGCGGTATTCCGCGATGCCGCAGAGGATCTCCTGCTCCTCCATGCCGCACAGCGTGCCGACGAGGAAGGCTGCCAGCGCGTTCTTGACATTGTGGACGCCGATCGCCGGAAGTACCGCAAGCAGGCGCTTTTCACCGTAGACGATGGTGAAGGTCGTCACGCCGTTTTCTTCTTTGATGTCCTCTGCCATGACGTCCGCCGGGTTGCCCTCCGTCGAGAAGGTGTAGACCAGCCGGCCCTCCAGCGATTCGCGCAGGGGTGCGAGCAGCTTGTCATCGCCGGAAACGATCAGCGGCGCGTGGGGATTCATGCCCTCGAGCATTTCGAGCTTGGCCCTGAGGATGCCCTCCTGCGAGCCGAGGTTCTCGACGTGGGAGAAGCCGATGTTGGTGATGACCGCCATCGTGGGCTTCGTGCAGTGGCTCATGCGCGAAATCTCGCCGAAATGGTTCATGCCCATCTCGATGACTGCTGCGCCGTGTTCGCTCGTCAGACCGAGCAAGGTCTTGGGGCAGCCGATGACGTTGTTGAGATTCGCCTGTGTTTTGAGCGTCTTGAAGCGCTGGGAAAGGACGGATGCGGTCATTTCCTTGGTGGTCGTCTTGCCGACCGAGCCGGTGATGCCAATGACCGGGATGTCAAATTTTTCGCGATACAGCGATGCAATATCCAGCAGTGCCTGCCCGGTGTCGCTGACCACGATGCAGGGATTATCCCCCATCTGGGTATCGGTCACGGCAGCCACGGCACCGGCGTCGATGGCATTTCGCACGAAGGAATGCCCGTCGAATTTCTCACCGCGCAGCGCGATAAAAAGGCAGCCCTCCGGCAGATTCCGGGTGTCGGTACTGATCTCGGTGATCTCTGCCTGCACGGGTGTTGTCGTGCCCAGGCGCTCTGCGATCTCCTGTAAAGTCATGCGTTCCATAATTCCTACTCCTTCATCATGTATCTCGTTTATGCCAGATTTTTCAGTGCTTCTGCCACGACCTCGCGCTCGTCAAAGTGCGTATGCTCACCGTCCGCAAAGATCTGGTAGTCCTCGTGCCCCTTGCCGGCCAGGACGATCACATCGCCTGCCTGCGCGGTTTTCAGCGCGTGAGTGATCGCTTCGCGGCGGTCGGTGACCACATCGTAGGGAACGTTCGTCCCCTCCAGACCGGTCAGGATGTCAGCGATGATGGCTTCCGGATCCTCGTCGCGGGGATTATCGGATGTCACGATCAGCTTGTCGGCGAATTTTGCGGCTGCCTGCGCCATTTTCGGACGCTTCGAGCTGTCGCGGTTGCCGCCGCAGCCAAAGAGGCAGATGAGTCGTCCCTCGGTGTAGAGCTTGACGTTCTCCAGGATGTTCTCGATGGCATCCGGGGTGTGGGCGTAGTCGCAGATGACCGAAAAATCGCGGTCTGTCAGGATGACCTCGCATCTGCCCTTAACGCCGGGGCAGGACTCGAGCGCCGGGATGCTGTCTGCATCCGCAAGCCCCATCAGCTTGCAGACAGCATAGGCAGCGGTCGCGTTCGCAATATTAAAGTATCCTGTCATGCGCAGGCGGAAGTCCATCACACCGCAGGACTGTTTCAGCGAGAAGGAGGCGCCGTTGGCCTTGACCGCGGTCGGGGTGTAGGCAAAATTGCCCTCCCTGCCGTAGTTGTACTTCTCGCCGGAAAGCTCGTCATACAGGCGTTTTCCGTACTCGTCGTCGGTATTGATGACCGCCTTATCGCAGATGTCAAAGAGCATCCGCTTCGCCTGATAGTAATTCTCCATCGTCTTGTGGTAGTCGAGGTGATCCTGCGTCAGATTCGTAAAGACGGCGATCTCGAAATGCGTCGGGCCGATGCGCTTCTGCACGAGCCCGAACGAGCTGACCTCCATGACGACCGTGTCGCAGCCGGCATCTGCCATTTTCTGGTAGAGCGCAAACAGCTCGAAGGTCACGGGCGTGGTGTTCTCCGTGTGGATGATCTCGTCGCCGATCTCGTTCTGGATGGTGCCGATCAGGCCGACTTTATGTCCATTCTGCGTGAGAATATACTTGATCACGGTGGTGATGGTCGTCTTGCCGTTGGTGCCGGTCACGCCGATGAAGCGCATCCGGCGTTCGGGATGGCCAAACCACGCGGCGCACAGGCTGCCGTATTCCGCGCGGGAATCCGGTACCACGATCTGGCGGTCGCCAAGCCCTAAGTCGCGCTCGACGATGACCACTGCCGCGCCGCTCTCCAGCGCCTTTTCCGCGACGGTGTGACCGTCGAATTTCTCGCCCTTGACAGCGACATAGATGCAGCCGTCGGTGATCTTACGGTTGTCGTCGGTGATGGCTGTGATCTCGGTGTCGCCGATGGCGGTCGGGAATCTGTCTTCGAGTAATGCAGAAAGTTTCATCGCATGATCCTCCTTCAATTGCGGGCAAATCAGCCGCTTTGCGAATTGACCAGATAAGTCAGGGTGATGACGGTGCCGGGATCGACCAGCTCGCCCGGTTCGTAGGACTGCTCCTCGACCAGGGTGCCGGAGGCTTCCGGATCGGCGCCGGTCGTCAGGTGGTTCAGACCAAGCTCTGCAAGTGCGGCATTGGCGGCCTCTGCCGTGTAGCCGTGGAGATCCGGGACTTCCACCTGCTCCGGTTCATAATTCTCCTCTGTGTACAGCACAACGGTACCGCCGGCGGAGACGCTCGCGCCCGTCTGCGGGCACTGCCCGGTGACGATCTCGCCCTCGCCGATAATGGTGTAGCTCAGGCCTTCCTCCTCCAGAACGGCTGTCGCAGTGCTGACTTCCTTGTCGATAAACTGCGGAACAGTCACGTTGAGCTTGGCGATCTGCTCTGCGGTGTATTCCGGGTAGAATCCCAGGTACGGGAGGGCTTCCTCCATGATCTTGCTGGCGTAGGGCGCCGCAACGTGGGAGCCGTAGTAGCTCTTGCCCATAGGCTCATCGGCGATGACCAGCAGGACTACCTCCGGATCATCCGCCGGCGCAAAGCACGCATAGGACGCGACATTGTAGATCTCCGAAACCTTGCCGTTGACGGTTTTCTGACCGGTACCGGACTTGCCGCCGATCTTGTAGCCGTCGATGTGGGCATTGGAGGTCTGCTTATCCTCGACCACGCCCAGCAGGATCTCGCGCATGACTGCGGAGGTCTCCTCCGAGATGACCTGACGCTTGACATTGGTGTCATTGGTCTTGATGACATTGCCGTCGCTGGAGACGATCTTATCGACGACGTGCGGCTGTACGAGGTAGCCGCCGTTGATGGCTGCGGCGATGCCGGTGATGATCTCGATGGGCGTCAGGACGTTCGACTGACCATAGGAGCTGGCCGCGAGGTTTGCGATGCCCATCGTATCCTCGGTATTCGAGATACTGCTGACCTCGCCCGGCAGGTCGATGCCGGTCTTGTCGGACAGACCGAAGGCATCAAAATATGTACAGAACTTATGCGCACCCAGCTTCAGGCCGATGTCGATGAACGCCGGGTTGCAGGAATTGACGAAAATATCCTGAAAATTCTGGTAGCCATGGCCGCCTCTCTGGTGGCAGTGCGGCTGGAAGTCCTCGCTGACCTTGTAGACACCGGTGCAGTAATAGCTGTAGTTTTCCCAGTCCACGGTCTTTTCCTCGATGGCAGCGGATGCCGTGAAGATCTTGAAGACGGAGCCGGGGACATTGACCTCGGAGATGGCTTTGTTCTTCCACTGCTGCTCACGGGCAGCAATGTAGGCTTCCTCGTACTCCTCCTCCGGAAGCGCCTGCAATTCGGCATTGACGCTCTCGTCGGTGATGACGGAGGGGTTATTCAGGTCGAAGCTCGGGTAGGTACCCATCGCGTAGACAGCGCCGGTCTTGGCATTCATGAGGATGCCGGTGGCGCGGTTGCGGACGTCGTTGACCTCGCACATTTCCTGTAGATTCTTCTCCACGCAGTACTGGAGGGTGGAGTCGAGCGTCAGGTAGATGGATGCGCCGTCCTGCGCCGGATAGGTCGTAGAATAGCGATAAGGCATGGTATTGCCCTGTGCATCCTTGGCGGAAGTGGTTCTGCCGTTGACGCCGGAGAGGTAGTCGTCATAGGACTTCTCCAGGCCATAGAGCCCGGCGCCGTCGCCATTGGTGAAGCCGATGACCTGTGCCGCCAGTTCATTCTGCGGATAGTAGCGCTTGGAATCCTGCTGGGTGGAGACGCACTCCATGCCCAGATTTGCGAAGTACTCGATCAGCTCATCCGCAACGGTCTTTTCGACCTGGGTTTTGAGGACGACATACTGGCTGTCCTTCTCCATGGCGGTCAGGACGGCGTCCTGGCTGATCTTCAGCTTCGAGGAGAGGACATCGACGATCTCGTTTTCCAGCTCCTCGGAGGTCTTGATGATGGTGCCTGCCGGCAGCTCCTCACCGGCTGCGATGGCGGCGCGGCGTTTGTCCATGATCTTGCCGATGGCCTCCATATCCTTGCGGAACTGGGAGGGATCGATGTATACCTTATATACAGTGGCGCTCCAGGCGAGGGGGGCGCCCTTGGCGTCGTAGATGGTGCCGCGGCTGGCGGTGATGGTCTTATTGGTGAAGTGGGTGCGGTTCGCCATTTCCGAATAATGCTGGTGCTGGACGATCATGAGATTTCCCAGACCAATGACGATGGCGGTGACGCCTGCGACCAGCGGCCCCAGCACGCCGAAAACAAGGCGTTTCTTCATCTGTGCGGACGGTTCATACTCTGCTGTCTGCAAGAGATCATCTCCTTCTGTGATGACGGGTATCGTTAACTTTCATTGTAACACATTTTATGCAAGGTGTCAAGTCCCGCGCGGTTTCATTTGTGCAGATTGTGCAAAAATCAAGCTATCCCCTGCCCCGTCATCCGGACAAAAAAGCAGGCGATCTTTCAATAAAAACCGCCTGCCTTTGTTTTCTTCCTTCGTTTCCGGTCGGATCCGGCTGTATCCGTTTCCCCCGGCTGTTCTGTGCCGGGAATTCTATATTCTGTGTGATCTATCTCTTTGCGAACGGATACAGCGCTGTTTCCGGACACTCGCTGTTGTCTGTCTTCTCTTGATTCTATCTGAATAATAAAGTAAGGGGTGAAACGCCGCCGGCAGGGCCTCTGCTGTATGTATATGTCTGTCAGCCCCGGAGGTATTCCACCAGCCCGTCGAACCAGCTTTTGACCTTGACGAACACATTCTGTTCGGCTTCCGGTATCTCCACGACATCGGAGGTCTGGATCTGGACATATTCGATCTGTGAAGCGTCGATGATATGCATTCCCAGCACATCCTCGGCGTACTCCTGGATATTCTTATTGGAGGTTTTTCCTGCGATCTCGGACTGCATCCGGACGTTTTCGCTTTGCAGGTCTGTCAGCTCCTGCTGCTTGGCGGTGATCTGGTTATTGATCTGGAGCTGCTGTACATTGCTGTAGATCACTGCCGAAAGCATCGCAAAGCACACGAACACGCCCACGATCATCGTAAACACCGGAAATTTCCGGCCATTGCTTTTTTCCATCTCGATCTGGTAGTGATATCCCGGCCGGCGCGACGGAGGCGGTGTTGCGGGCGTCTGCACCGGAGCCGCTTGTTTCGCACGAACAGCCATGGATCCCTTAGCTCCTTTCAATCAGTCTGAGTTTCGCACTGTGACTGCGCCGGTTCTCCGCCAGTTCCTCCGCGGCGGCGACGATCGGCTTGCGTGTCACAAGCTTGCCCCTGGGTTTCTTGCCGCAGACGCACTGCGGAAAATCCGGCGGGCAGGTGCATCCGGCGCACCACTGGGCAAACTGCTGCTTGACGATGCGATCCTCCAGCGAATGGAAGGTAATGACCGCCAGGCGGCCGCCGGGCTTGAGCGCATCAAACGCTGCCTCCAGTCCTGTGCGCAGGTGTCCGAACTCGTCATTCACGGCAATGCGGATCGCCTGGAAGGACTTTTTGCAGGGATTCTTGTCCCTGCGGAACTTCTGCGGAACGGCATCGCGGATGATATCGGCAAGTTCGAGTGTCGTCCGGATCTCGGCGTTTTCCCTTGCGCGGACGATGGCGGATGCGATCCTGGGGGCGAATTTTTCCTCGCCGTACTCCCACAGGATCTTAGTAATGGCACTCTGGTCCCAGGTATTCACGATATCCCGGGCGCTGAGTCCCTGCTGGCTCATGCGCATATCGAGGGGCGCGTCCTGATGGTAGGAGAATCCGCGCTCTGCCTCGTCAAGCTGGTGGGAGGAGACTCCCAGATCCAGCAGCACTCCGTCCACGCTGCCGATCCCCAGGGAATCGAGCGCGGAGCGCATCTCGGAGTAATTGCAGTGAACCACCTTTGCCGGCAGTTCTGAAAGCCGCTGCGCTGCGACCGCAACAGCATCCGGATCACGATCCAATCCGATGAGCATACCGCCCTGTGTCAGGCGTTCGGCGATCCGGCTGGAATGTCCGGCACCGCCGACGGTACCGTCCACATAGATGCCGTCCGGGCGGATATTCAGCCCATCCAGCACTTCCGTCAGGAGGACGGGGATGTGTTCAAACTCCATATACGCCACGCACCTTATCTCTTACAGGATCAGATTGTCAAGCTGTTCGCTTGCTGTCGGATCGAAGTCCTCATCAGACTCGATCCATCTGTTGTAATCCCAGATCTCGGCTTTTCTGCCGGCGCCGGCGATCACAACGTCTCGTTCAAGCCCTGCGTAGCGGCGCAGCGCCTGCGGAATGAGGATTCTGCCCTGCTTGTCCGGTGTGACCTCAGCGGCACCCGAGCAGATCCAGCGGCGAAGCTTCTCGCCCTGCGCACCGCGCAGATCCTTGATCTGGCGCAGAACATCCTTCCATCCCTCGACAGAATAAACAGACAGGAACTTATCCGAGGTACCCCGGGCGATCCAGAACGTGTCACCGAGCTGGTCGCGCAGCTTTGCAGGAAAATTGATACGGCCCTTCTCATCGACATTATGGGTATAGGTCCCGGTCATGCCGCACAGGTCGAATTCCTCCTCGAATGCTGCTTCGTTCACTTGCTGTTCACCTGCCTTCCTGTTGTTGAATCCTTGTTCTTTTGTTGTTCCCGGAAAAATAGTTTTCTTTCTGTTTTTTTATGCGCCTTTTGCCGCACAGCCAGTGGATCTGTGGGTGTGTGTGCTGCATCCGGCATAGAGGCAGATTTTACAAAAAGGATCACAAGTCCGCCGAATCTCAGGGAAATGCATCCACTGAAAAAGGGTATAAAAAGACTATCGTGGACTCGAATCCAATTTCTATTATAGCACAGTATTCTGCTAAAATCAAGCCCCGATCCCGAAAAAGAGGAGAAAATATTGCACAAATCCAGCGGATGATTTTTGTGTATTTCATGCAAACGCAAAGAGGATTCTTCTTTTTCGGGAGCGTCTTAGGCTTTTTCCACAAAGCCAGAACAAATTTTCCGGATTGCATTCTGTGGTAAGCTGTGGTACAATTAGTTCTGGAGTGGGGGACGGGTGGGGAGAAGTGGGGAAGAGGGGGTTGAAATGCGTAATTGTGGTATCTACTCTGTATAAGCGACTGCCTGCGCTTGTTCACTTGCTGGGCATCTGCTTAGTTGTTAGCATTGCTGCCCCCAAGCCCCCGTAACTCACCACTAAAAACCACCGGCACAGGATGATTTCTCTTAGTATCCGGATGATTCTATTAGGAAGCCTATTAAAAAAACGCGCCGCAGGCGCACCAAAATTACGCATTACGCATTACACATTACGCATTACGCATTACGAATTACGCATTGAACAAAGAAAGGAGCCCGGAGTCATGTCCGACAACGCTCACAACTCTCGTTATAACGCTAAAAAATTCATAATCTGGAATGCACGTCATCCCGTTCCTCTGGTGATGCTCGGGTGTCTCCTCGCCGGGGCGGTGATGTGCTGCCTCCCCACCGTTCCCCACCAGCGTGGGGCGGCGTGGGGATGGATGGGGGGCGCCCTGGTGCTGCTGGCCGTGTGGGGGTGCCTCATGCTTCGCAAAAGGCTCCCTGCGTGGGGACACGGGGTGTTCTGGTGGGGGATCGGGTGCTGTCTGCGGATGCGGCAGATCCTCTGGTTTTCCTACTGGCAGATGCAGCACGATGTGGGGGACTTCTCCATGAACGACCACCATGCCGGGTACATCCTGCACTTTTATAATGGGGGCGGTCTGCCGGACTTCGATGTGCGGGAGGTGTGGCAGTTCTACCATCCGCCGCTGCACCATCTGCTGTGCGCGGTCTGGATGCATCTGATGCACGCGCTGGGACTGGAGGGCGACCGGCTTTACGAAAGCGTGCAGGTGCTGCCCTTTGCGTACTCGTGTACAGCACTGGCGGTTTTTGGCTTGATATTACGGCATTTCAAGCTGGAGGGCTGGCGGTTCGCGGTGCCGATGGCGGTCTTTGCGGTGCATCCGGGACTTGTCATCCTGGGCGGCAGCATCAACAACGATATGCTGTGCGTGCTGTTGATGCTCTGCTCGCTCCTGCTGAGCCTGCGGTGGTTCGAGTGCCCAAAATTCCCCACGATCCTGGGACTTGCGCTGACCATCGGGCTTGGGATGTTCACGAAGCTCTCCGGGTGGCTGGCGGCACCGGCGGCGGCGTATGCGTGAGTGATTCAGTATGAAGAATGAGGGACATGGCCGAGTGGAGCCGCGCCCTTTTTTCATCGCAGAT
>JAFPXW010000420.1 GCA_017394565.1 Oscillospiraceae bacterium
ATGTCGGCAAGAGCACGGGCGGTTTCTGCTCGGGTGTCTACCGTGGCAACTCCTTTATCCTGCTCAACTGGAATGACCGCATGTCTGATGTGTTCACCGTCGCACATGAACTCGGGCATGCAGGACAGAACATGTACAGCGGGAATGCGCAGTCCTACTATGACACGGATCCTTCCACCTACCTGGTCGAGGCGCCCTCCACTATGAACGAGCTCCTTATGGCCAGCCATCTTCTCGACAGCAGCGACGACAAGCGCTTCCGCCGCTGGGTGCTTTCCAGCATGATTTCGAATACGTACTATCATAACTTCGTCACGCATCTTCGCGAAGCGTGGTATCAGCGAGAGGTCTATAAGATCATCGACGAGGGCGGCAGCGTGAACTCGGATATTTTGAGCGAGATCTTCCGCAAAAATCTCGAGCTATTCTGGGGCGACGCGGTCGAGATCCCCGAGGGCGCGGAGCTTACATGGATGCGGCAGCCGCATTATTACATGGGCCTGTACCCGTACACCTACAGCGCAGGTCTGACCGTCGCGACGCAGGCGATGCTGCGCATCCGCGAAGAGGGCGAACCTGCCGTTGCCGATTGGAAACGCTTCCTTGCCGCGGGCGGCTCTGTGCCTCCGGTGGAGATGGAAAGCTCGCGGGCTTCGATATCACGACCGATGGTCCGCTGAACGCGACGATCGATTACATCGGCTCCGTCATCGAGGAAATCATCAAGCTCACCGAGGAGATCGACGGGATCACTCTGTGATCCGATCCAAAATGCAAGAACCACCGGAAAACCTCCGGTGGTTCGCTTTGTGAAAACATGAATTGCGCCTTGCGGCGCATGAATTGGCTGTGCCGTGAATTGCCTGTCGGCATGAATTGCGGCAAGCCGCATCAACGGTGAATATACATCCTCGTCATGTCCGGCTCGCCGTCGCCCTGTACCATGCAGAGGAATTCCCAGCCGTAGCGCTCATAGAAGCCAGCGTGGTCGGTGACAAGGTAAACGGGGGAGACGCCGTGCGCGCGGAGATCTTCGACCGCCATATTGAGAAGCGCGCCCGCGACGCCTCGGTTGCGATGGCTTTCCTCGGTGAAAACTGCGCAGACGTTCGGCGCAAGGTCCGGTCGGTCGTGAAAGTCGTTCTCGATCACGCCGAGCCCGCCGACGATCTTTTCGCCGTCAAGACACAGATACCAGCCGTATTCGGTTTCGCCGGAAATATACGCGTCCATGCAGGCAAGATACGCGCTTTTCGGAACACGCCATTTGGAATGAAACCAGCTTGCGGCGGCGTCCTTGAGATCCGGACGCGCACGCAGCGTGATATAGGTCAGCATAAGAGTCTCCTTATCTGATTATTAAAATGAAATCTTTTGCCTTTCGACAAAAGGTGAAATCAAAGGCTTCGCCTTTAGTGAAATCGTTTGGCTTCGCCTCACGGTGAAATGAAATCCATCCGTCATCCGCCTAAGGCGGATTTCATCGCGCATCGATTTCACGCACCGAAGGTGGATTTCACCCGTCGAAAGGGCGGATTTCATTGAAAAAAGCACTGCTTTGTACAGTGCTTTTTTCTGGTGGAGCATAGGAGATTCGAACTCCTGACCTCAACATTGCGAACGTTGCGCGCTACCAACTGTGCTAATGCCCCGCGAACAGAAAACATTATACACGGTTTCCATAAAATTGCAAGAGGTTTTTCAAAATATTTTTGCAGGAACGAAAATATATCTTGCTTTTTTCCGCAAACTGTTGTAAGATAGCAAAGGTCCGAAACGACTTGCAGAGATGGCTGAGC
>JAFPXW010000421.1 GCA_017394565.1 Oscillospiraceae bacterium
CTGAATCCACTGTCCGTCCATGAGGGCGGTTACGGTAACCCTGTGATTTTTTTCATATGCATGAGGATGCACCGTCACTTTCATAAAAGTTCCCAATCCCGATTTTTTTCTGTTTTGTGATTTTCTCTATTCTCTATGCTGTTATTGTACAGGGCGAACGTGTGCATTGTGTGATAATCCGTTTAAAAGATGGTAAATAGCAGTTAAAAAATCCGGTGAAAACCGGAAACAAAAAGGGACAATGCCCTGCGGCAAAGTCCCGTATTTTGCGATTTATCGCGCAGCTCTGTATTCCGTCAGCAGCTTTTGGGTATCAGATGCACCGCACTTTTCTGCGATTTCGATGCACGCATCCAGAGTTTGCTCTGTCATCACGCCCTGCCGCAGCAGGAACTGCACCGTCTCCGGATCATGCACCAGGTGCCCGAAAATCGCAGGGAGATGCGCCTGTGCGGTATGGAGGAGGTTCTCGTTTGAGGGATGGTGCTTCAGTACCCGTGCGATACATTCACAGCGCGTCCCCTCGTCCATATATAAGTTATCATATTCGCCGTTGATGAAAAGCCGCGGCAGCTCGTCCGTCATGACACGTCGGATCTCCAGCGAAACTTCCGTTGTGTTTTCTTCGCAAAGACCATAATCGTTCGCGATCTCGTCCCAGTCATACCCATCGAAAAGCTCCTCGAACAGATCGAAATGCTCTCCGTAGATCGTGATCTCGTGGATGCCGCAGCAGTCGTAGAAAATCCGGTCGCCGACAGAGCGCAGGCTGTTCGGCAGCACGATCTCATCGAGATGTCCGCAAAAGGAGATCGCCTGTTGTCTGATCTCCGTCAGCGTTTCGGGGAATACAATTTCCACGAGTCGACGGCAGTCTGAAAATGCGTTTTTATGGATCGTTGTGACACCCTCCGGAATGACGACACAGCGCATGGAATTACGGCTGAACGATTGCCCGCCGATCTCCGTCACGCCGTCCGGAATGGTGAAGGTTTCCGTTTCGCTGCCGGTGTAATGGGTAAATACGCCGTTGCTGATCTCATAGTCCTTTGCCATTGCCGCTCCTCCTGTCAGGCAAGCGGCGCAATGTCATCCCATGAAACGTCTGCACCTGCGCCGTTGACAGCGGCGTATTGCAGGATGACAGCGGCATCGGACGCATCGACGATGTTGTCGCCGGTGATCTCGGCAAGGTCATAGACAGTGTTTTCCTGCTCCGGATCGGAGCCGTCGGTCAGGCTGGCAGAACCGCTGGAACCTGCCTTGGCCGCATAGATCAGCAGCTCAGAAGCATCGCCGGCATTGACAGAACCGTCCGCATTCACGTCACCGAGTTCTCCTTGCAGTGCGCCGACGATCACGGTCAGCCCCTTGAGGGTGGGGACGAGGTTGTGGTAGTCGAGATCCTCCGGCGACTCGGCATCATTCGTCACGAGGTAGGTCAGGCGCTCGTATTCGGCTTCCTTCGCATCCTCCGTCGAGAGGAAATCCACATGGTAGGTGCCGGCCGGCGTGTTTTTCGCCAGTGCCATGTCGAAATCCAGACAGCTGTACGCATCGGATTTGCCGCCGAGGAATGCGGTCACCTTGCCGGTGCCCTTGCTCCAGAGGACGTTCAGCGAACCGTCACTGGAAACCGGATCGTCGGCATTGGGATTGACCGTGAACATGAAGCAGTTCGGGCGGTAAGTGCCGTTTGAGGAGATCTCGCCGAGGCAGTAGGGTTTGTAGTTGGTGGTGAAAGCGATGCCGTCCGGTGTCGTGCGGTTCACGGCGTCCTTGTAGACCTCCAGATTAGCAGGGATCAGGGAGTCCGGCACGAAGGTGAGGGCATCGGTATCGGCTTTGAGCTTCATGCCGATGATGGTCAGCTCCGCGCGTTCGGCTTCGAGATAGATGCTGTTATGGAGCTGGTAACCGCGCTGTGCAGCACGGGGGCTGATGCGGACGGTATTGTTCCCGGCGCGGCCATCCTGGGAGCGCACGGCAAAAGCGATCTCGTCCGCACTTGCATAGGAAGCGCTGACAGGGAGCGTGTTAAACAGCATTCCGGCGCACAGGGCCAGTGCCGGCAGAATATGACGTTTCATAGAAAAATGGACCTCCTTAATGTCGATTGTATCTGTAATCCATTATACCACACGGCAGAGGGTTTGTCAATGGACGGAAATGGGCAGAATCCTGCCATTTTGGGTATATTTCTTCCCTTGACAAAGCACAGTATCCATGGTATACTTTATAAGTATGCATGATTTGATGTATCATGGTATCATGTGGAAGGAGAAATTCTAAATGGAAAGTTCAACGAAACCGGCATGGCAGAAGCGTTTGCTTCTGGTCGTGCCGTATCTGATCGTGTTCCTGTGTACACTGTCGGCAGGAATTCTGATGTATCACGCGGTGGGGATCAGCCCGTTCGGGAACCGAAGCATCCTGGCGCTGGATCAGTTCTTTCAGTATTTCCCGATGTACGTCCAGAATGCGCATCCGACGGGATTTTCGGATGCGTTCTACAGCTGGCAGGGAAGCCTCGGCTTCAATAACTGGTCGCAGAATGCGTATTATTGCCTGAGTGTCTTTTTTGCGCTGTTCGGTCTGGTGCCGGAATCCGGAATGGTCACACTTGCCTGCTGGATCGCGATCCTGAAGCCGGCATTTGCGTCCATGACGATGCTCGGATTCCTGCGGTATCGCTGCGGAAAGTATGCACCGCTTCTGCTCGGCGGCGGTGTGGCCTATGGACTGAGTGCCTATATCATGGCATTTTTTGCGCAGGCAATGTGGACGGACTGCGTGATCTACACACCCCTGGTCCTCGTCGGTCTGGAACGCCTCCTCGAGGGCAAACGCCAGCTGCTCTACACCCTGATGCTGGCGCTCACGATCATCTCAAATTTCTACATCGGCTTTGCGGTCTGCCTGTTCCTGGTGCTGTATTTGCTGACGCGGACGCTGCCGATGATCTGGCAGAAGGACGGCGAGGGATTTCATGGCGTCCTGAACCGCTGGATCCGCTTTGCGATCTTTTCGCTGCTGGCAGGCGGCATCGCGGCAGCCGTCATCCTTCCGGTCGGCATGACGATCGGGCAGACGATCGCTTCCGAACTCGGTGCGCCGGAGAAACTCGAATGGTACAAGAATTACTTCGAGGTGCTGGCGCAGGGACTTCCGCAGGCAAAGCTTGTGTATGCGTATGATTACGCCAACTGGGCGTCTGGCATCCTGCTGTTCCTGACGGTGCCGCTGTTCTTCCTCAACAAGAGCATCCGGCGCAGTGACCGCATTGCAGGCGGCGTGCTGCTGGCATTCCTGCTGCTGTCGCTCAACTGCAATTATCTCGACTATCTCTGGCACGGGCTGCATTTCCCGAATCAGCTGCCCGGCAGATGGTGCTTCCTTCTGAGCCTGTATCTGATCCTCCTGGGCACTCTGGGCGCCTCGAAGCCGGAGGGACTCTCTGCACTTCGCACCGGCATCGGTGAAGCCATCGGCGTACTGCTCATCCTGCTGATCTGCATTGCGCCCGGCAGCGACCAGACGATCAATCTTCCGGTGCTGTACTGGGTGATGCTCATTGCAGCCGGCGCAGGGCTGATCGGCGCGGTGGTGCTGGCTCACGCCAAGGGCGACGACAAGCGCCGGAAGCTCATGCAGGATCTCTCCCTTGCGTGCATGGCAGCGGTCATGGCGATGCAGGTCGCGGACTGCATGGTGAATTTTGTCCATGTTTCGTGCTACGAATCTGACAAGGGCGGCATCAAGACCACGGCGGTCTCCAGTATGAAGGATCGCATGGCATCCCTGCGCGAGGAAGTGGCGCCCTACCGCCCGGCGGCGAACACCTTCTACCGCGTGGCGGACTACCCGTGGCACACCTTCAATCCGGGCATGGCCGGCGGCTATCCGAGCATGAGCGTCTATTCCTCGACGATGCAGGGCGAGACCTTCCGGCTGCTCAAGGAGCTCGGCAACTGGCCGTATGCGCGGAATGTCAGCAGCCTCTATAACGCCGGCTCCGCAGTGCAGAACAGCCTGTTCGGCGTGCGCTACATCCTCTCGAAAACAGGCGATGCCTACAGCGGCACGGAGCAGATCGCCGCAGAGGATTCGCTCATGATCTACGAGAACAAGACGGCGCTTTCGCTGGCGTATGCCGTTTCGGACGATTTTGCGAAGCTGCCGCTGACGGATGAGATCCATCCGATCCGCAATCAGGCAGCCTTTCTGGATGCGATGATCGGCGAGAATTCGTATGTGTTTATCCCGATGGGCGAAACGCTCGCCAGCCACGAAAACTGCACGCTCGATGACACGGATAACTGGGAGCTGCGCTACTTCCACCGTGACGAGAGCGCGAACAGCGTCAGGTTCCACTACGAGTTCACCTGCACGCAGGACGGCGAGGTGATCCTGGAAAACAACTTCCGCGCCGGCAAGCTGCAGATCGCCTGGGACGGCGGCTCGCGTGAAGTCGATTCCCCCAAGGTGCGCTTCCTGTGTCTGGGGAATCTGCCCGCCGGGACGAAGATCACGGTGGATACCGAGATCGAAAACGTGCGCCTCGGCTGCTATGGTGTGAATCTGTACCGGTTCGATGCCGTGCGCTGGCAGGAGCTTTACGAGCGTCTGGCGGCGCATCAGATGGAGATCACAAGCTTTGCGCCGACGCGCATCGACGGCACGATCCGGCTTGACAGCGAATCGCTGGTGCTGGCGACCATCACGCAGGACGGCGGCTGGCGCGTGTACTGCGACGGCAAGCGTATCCCGTCCGGCACCGCCTCCGGAACGCTCCTGACCGCGAAGATCCCTGCCGGTGAGCATACGATCTCGTATCGCTACCATGTGCCGGGACTGCTGGCAGGCGGCATCATCACCGCCATTTCCCTGCTCCTGACGGTACTGCTCAGCGTGCCGGAGCTGACCGCGAAATTGCTGAAAAAAGAAAAACCCGAAACCGGGAACCCGGTTTCCGCATAAAGCAAAAAAATAACCCCCTCGGAGCAAGCGCCCTGAGGGGGTTCCTTCATGATGGAACTGAGAACCTGTCCACATAGGGATTCATGCACGTCTTTTCGTCAAATTTTGCCAGTGACTGCGTTAAAAATCCTTGAAGGGCGACAGCCCATCGGCGGATTTTTGCCTTGTCACTGACAAAATTATGCCTGAAAATCCGTACATTCACCCTATGTGGACAGGTTCTTAATCAACCATCAGATTCCGGATCGCCGGCACTTTGGAGAGAGCGAACGCAGCAGCTGCGGTCAGGATGGTTTCCGGCAGCATGAAGATGCCGTTGTAAGCCGCAGCATAGATCCACGGATTGCTCCATTCCTCGGGCATCCAGACGGCGAATACCGTACCGCCGGAGATGATGTGGCAGATGTAACGCAGCACGCAGGCAAGCACCACGCCGCCAACGATGCCGAGTGCGCCCTTCCTGCGGAACACGCCGGCGAATCCCAGCACCGAGAACGCCAGCAGATAGTCAAATACGAAGCAAGCCACCAGCGCCGGAACGGAAAGTCCCCACGTCAGCGCCGACGAAAAGTCGATGATGAGCTGCACGAGCGCATACGCCAGTGCTGTACCCAGTCCCCAGCCGGTGCCGTAGACGATCGCGATCATGCAGATCGGCAGCATCGAGACCGGCGTCAGGCTTCCGCCGAGAGGCATCTTCACGATGGTGATCATGCTCAGAACGGTCGCCAGTGCGATCATGATACCGCTTGCGGTCAGGCGGACGATCTTGCCGTGACTCGTGAGAGTCGGTTTTGTTTGTGTCATTTCAGCCAATTTGAACGCTTCCTTTCTTGGTAACAAATACTTTATTAGTATAGCAGAAATCATCGCATTTGTCAAATCGGTTGCAATGTCTTATCCATCCGGATGTGCGGACAGAATTCATCCATGTAGATCTCACCCTGTCCCCTGTAGCCGAGGGACGCATAGAATTCCTCCACGCGGCACTGTGCGGAAACCGTCAGCGACTTCGCACCCAGAGATTGCAGGTGCAGCTCCATCATCTGCATGATGTACGAGCCCAGATGCTCGCCGCGGTGATCCTTCGACACGACTACGCGCCCGATATGCCAGAGATCCGCGGTTTCTGCATCCTCATAGGCGCGGCAGTAGGCGATGACCTCGCCGCCCTCAGAAAGTTCCAGATGCAGGCAGATGTCGTCGATCTCATCAAATTCCACCGAAAATCCCTGCTCGTCCAGAAAGACACCGGCACGCAGGGCTTTCGCGCTTTCGGAAAGTTCCTTAGAAATATGCAGCTCCCGATCCATCACAGCACCCTCGATAAGAATTCCTTCAGTCGGGGATTCTGCGGATTCGTAAAGAATTCCTGCGGTGCGTTTTCCTCCACGATGTAGCCGCCGTCCATGAACATCACACGGGATGCCACTTCACGCGCAAAGCCCATTTCATGCGTCACCACGACCATCGTCATGCCCTCGTCCGCAAGCTCGCGCATGAGGGACAGCACCTCGCCGACCATTTCCGGATCGAGCGCGGAGGTCGGCTCGTCAAAGAGGATCACATCCGGATTCATCGCCAGCGACCGTGCGATCGCGATGCGCTGCTTCTGTCCGCCGGACAGCTGGTTCGGGTACTGGTCAGCCTTGTCGAAAAGTCCGACTTTCCGGAGCAGTTCTTCCGCCTTCTTGTCGGCATCCGCCTGCGGCATCAGACCGAGCTTCACAGGGGCAAGGGTGATGTTCTTCCGGATGGTCAGATGCGGAAACAGGTGAAAATGCTGGAACACCATGCCCATTTTCTCGCGCACGGCGTAGAGTTCCTTTTCCTTCATGGCGGTCAGCTCCCTGCCCTCGAAGGAGATCTTGCCGGAGGTCGGCTTTTCGAGGAGATTCAGGCAGCGCAGGAAGGTGCTTTTGCCCGAACCGGACGGCCCGATGACAACGACCTTCTCCCCCTTTTCGATGGTGGTGGAAATGCCCTTGAGGACTTGCAGGTCGCCGTAGGCTTTGGTCAGATTCTCAACGCAGATCACTCTTAGCCAGCCTCCTTTCAAGCAATGCCACCAGACGGCTCAGGATCATGACCATCGCCAGATAGATCAGCGCTACCGCGATCAGCGGCAGGAATGCTTCATAGGTCGCACTGCGGATGATGTCGCCGCCCTTGGTCAGGTCGTTGAGGGCAATGTTGCCGGCAACGGAGGTTTCCTTGAGCAGCACGATGAATTCGTTGGCAAGCGCCGGCAGGATGTTGCGCAGCGCCTGCGGAAGAATGATATGGATCATGGTCTTGGGGTAGTTCAGACCGAGGGATGCACCGGCTTCAAACTGCCCGTTATCAATGGACATGATGCCGGAACGGACGATCTCCGCCACATATGCCGCGGAATTCAGACCGAATGCCATGATCGCGACGAAAATTTTCGACACATTGAACGACGCGAAAATGACGAAATAAATGATCATCAGCTGTACCAGCACCGGCGTGCCGCGGATGACGGTGAGGTAGAGCTTCGCGAGGAAATTCAGGATGCGAAGCTTGCCGGTCTTGGCGTAGGTCGAGCGCACAATGGCGATCAGGAAGCCCAGCACGATGCCGAGCAGTGCCGCAAAGAACGTCACGATCAGCGTGATCTTCAGACCATTGGTGAGGTATGTCCAGCGGTCGTCCACGATGAACGTGTCGTGCAGCTTATCGAGAAAGCTCTGGAACGGATTCATGCGGCAAGCCCTCAGTCTGCGCGGACAACGATGACCTGTGTGGTCGTTGCGTAGCCCTGCGTGAAGGAAACGTTCTTCTCACGCTCCGGAGTCACGGTCATGCCGGCCACGCCGACATCCGCCTTGCCGGAATCGACAGCCGCGATGATCGAATCGAATTCCATATCCTCGATCACAAGCTCCATGCCCAGCTTGTCGCAGACCGCCTGCATCATGTCGGCATCAATGCCAACGACTTTGCCGCCGCTGGTGCTTTCGTAGGGCGGGAAGGCTGCATTAGTCGCCATGACGAGCTGACCGTTCGGGAAATCAGTCGCCGTCGAGGTGTAGGAAACCTGATCGGCATTGTCACCGACCCAGTGGCTCACGATCTCATCGAGGGTGCCGTCGTTTTTGAGTTCCGTGAGGGCGTTGTCAAGCTTCTCGCCGAGCTCGTCATTGCCCTTCTTGTAGGCGATGGCGTATTCCTCCGTTGCGAACGGATCGTCGAGGATGGTCAGCTTCGGGTTCTTGGAAACGAACACCTTGGCCGGCTCGCTGTCGATGATGACGGCATCCGCCTTGCCCTGTGTAAGTGCCTGGATGGCATCCGCGCCTTTGTTGTAGCCCTCGACCGTGGCTCCGGCGATGTCGCCGGCGAAAATATAGCCGGTGGTGCCCAGCTGACAGGCGATGGTCTTGCCGCTGAGGTCATCTGCGGAATGGACGGTATTGGCCGGAACACCGCAGGCAGTCAGGCTGGCACCGAGCAGGAGTGCCGCAGAGAGCAGGCTGAGGGATTTTTTCAGATTCATCATGATTAACTCCTTTGATTCATAGATCAGATTCCATGTGTACTTGCATACTTATCCATTATAATGTATAAGAATGTAAATTGCAAGCGGAATTTATGACTTTTTCGGGAATTCTGCGAAATTCGTGCAACCTATCTAAAAAAATGACAATCGGTCAGTCTTGTTTCTGATACTCGGTCTATCAGCAGGGATACGTCTGTCATAAAGCGGTCATTCTGCCGGTTGGATGGAATACAGGTTTACAAAATGTATTGACATTTCTTCCAAAACGTGCTATACTATACCTATAAATTCTGTACAGAAGGAGCAATGGCTATGAAACGTACACTCGATTGGAACCACTATCTGTCCACAGCAGCCCTTGCCGCGGCGGAGGGCATCGTGATGCTGCGCAACGAAAATGCAGCACTTCCGCTTCCGCGTGATGAGGAAGTCGCGGTATTCGGCCGCATCCAGCTCCATTACTACAAAAGCGGCACAGGCTCCGGCGGCATGGTCAATGTGTCCAAGGTCACCGGCATCCTCGATGGTCTGCTCGAAGCCGGGATCCGCGTAAACCAGCCGCTTCTCGATATTTACAAGGCGTGGGACGATGCGCATCCCTACGAACTCGGCGGCGGCTGGGGCGGCGAACCGTGGTCGCAGGCGGAAATGCCCCTGACGGAGGAAATCGTCGCAGATGCAGCGAAAACTTCCATGACCGCTATCGTCATCATTGGCAGGACCGCCGGCGAGGAGCAGGACAACCGCATGGAGGCGGGCTCCTTCCTCCTGACGCAGGACGAGCGCGAGATGCTCCGGCTGACGCGCGAGCACTTCGGGAAGGTCGTCGTTCTGCTCAACACCGGCAACATCATGGATATGCACTTCGTGGACGAATTCTCGCCCGATGCGGTGCTGTATGTATGGCAGGGCGGCATGACGGGCGGCACGGGCACGGCAATGGTGCTGACAGGCGAAATCTCCCCATGCGGCAAGCTGCCGGACACCATTGCGTATGAGATCACGGACTATCCGAGCGACAAGAATTTCGGCTGCCGGGAGGGCAATCACTACGCAGAGGATATTTACGTCGGCTACCGCTATTTTGAGACCTTCGCGAAGGACCGCGTGCGCTATCCATTCGGGTTTGGCCTGAGCTACACGACGTTCCTGATGCAGACGGGTGTGGTCGAGCTCGACGAAAAGGAAGATCAGGTCTGCCTGGAAGTCACCGTGACCAATACCGGTAAGTTCGCCGGAAAGGAAGTCGTGCAGGTCTACTGCAAGGCGCCCCAGGGCAAACTCGGTAAGCCTGCGCGTGTTCTGACAGCCTTCGCCAAGACGAGAAACCTCGCACCGGGCGAGAGCCAGACCTTGCAGCTGCCGCTGGTGCCGCCGGTCTCGTATGATGATTCCGGTGTGACGGGGCATCGCTTCTGTACGGTTCTGGAAGCCGGAGATTATCGGTTCTACGTCGGTTCTGATGTGCGCTCGGCGCAGTTCGAGGCGTGCGTGCAGATCCCGGAGACGGTCGCAGGGCCGCAGCGCCGGCAGGCCATGGCACCGGTGGAAGCCTTTCAGCGCATCCGTCCGGTGCAGGACGACAAGACGTTCCGTGTGGAATTCGAGGACGTGCCGCTGAATACCGTCGATGAGCCGCAGCGCCGATTGGATGCGCTTCCGGCAGAACTCCCGAAGCCCGACAAGGAAGTGACCTTTGCCGATGTGTACCGCCGGGAAGCCACTCTGGAGGAATTTGTCGGCAGCCTGACAGACGAGGAGCTTTGCTCGCTGGCACGCGGTGAGGGCATGGGTTCTCCGCGCGTGACCGCCGGCACAGCATCCGCATTCGGCGGTGTGACCGATGCGCTGGAAGCCAGAGGCATCCCTGCCGGCTGCTGCTCTGACGGCCCGTCCGGAATGCGTCTGGACTGCGGAACAAAGGCATTTTCGCTCCCGAACGGCACCATGCTGGCATCGACCTTCAACCGTGAGCTGCTGGAGGAGCTGTACACCGACGTCGGTCTGGAAATGACCGCCAACAAGGTGGACTGCCTGCTCGGCCCCGGCATGAATATCCACCGTCATCCGCTGAATGGACGCAATTTCGAGTATTTCTCGGAGGATCCCTTCCTGACCGGACAAATGGCGGCGGCAGAACTGCGCGGTCTGCATCAGGCTGGCGTGACCGGAACGATCAAGCATTGCTGCGGCAATAACCAGGAAACAAATCGACATTTTTACAATTCCGTCGTTTCTGAGAGAGCGCTGCGTGAAATTTACCTGCACAGCTTCGAGATCGCCGTCAAGGAGGGCGGCGCGAAGACCATCATGACGACCTACGGCTCGGTCAATGGCGTGTGGACTGCCGGAAACTACGACCTCTGCACGGAGATCATCCGCAAGGAATGGGGATTTTCCGGCTTCCTGATGACCGACTGGTGGGCGAATCTCAACCGCCGCGGAGAGGCGCCCGACAAGCGCGACCTGGCGGCAATGGTCAGCGCCCAGAATGACGTGTACATGGTCTGCGCCGACTGCCTTGACCACGAGGATAACCTGATGGAAGCCCTCGCCGACGGCCGGCTGACACGCGGCGAACTCCAGCGCGGCGCGATGAATGTCCTGCGCTTCACGCTCGGCACGAACGCCATGAAGCGCAAAATGGGCGAGGATACGTCGGTGGAGATCCTAAACCGCCCGGCGGAGGAACTCGACGACGGCAAGCCCGTGGTGTTCTATGATCTGGAGGGCGACCTCACGCTGGATCTGACGGACATCTGCACCGACAAGGGGCAGAACCACACCTTTGCGCTGAAGGTGGCGAACCCCGGCTGGTTCCGGATGACGCTGACCGCCTCGGCAGAGGGCGGAGAGCTGGCGCAGATCCCTGTCACCCTGTTCTCGATGGGAACGGCAAGCGGTACCTTCACCTGGAACGGCACCGGAGGAAACGCCGTCAGCTTCACGAAAAATCTGCCGCTGTTCTCGCGGTTTACGACGATGCGGCTGTATTTCGCCCAAAGTGGCCTGAAAATGCACAGCATCCGGTTTGAAGCGCTGGGAACGGGCATTGACGTGGGTTCTTTGTCAGAAAGTGAGTAATTTGTGGAAAACAAGCGTCCTGCTGTCTTTTGGAGATGGCAGGACGCTTGCATTTTTTCACGATCTATGCTACAATAATACTATCAATCGCCGCCGGTGATACTACGCGGCGGACAGGGAGGTTTCCATGCAAAAGATCCACATCGCGGGACAGGACGTTCCGCAGACCGCCGCACTTGCCCCGATGGCAGGCGTTGCCGATACCGCGTACCGGCAGCTTTGCTGTGAAATGGGCGCTGCCATGTGCGTTTCCGAGATGATCTCCGCCAAGGGGCTTTGCTACGACAGCAAGGGCAGCGCGGAGCTGTGCCGCATCACACGCGAGGAACGCCCGATGGGGCTGCAATTGTTCGGCTCTGAACCGGAATTCATCGCACGCGCGTCCGAAATGCTCATGGCGTTTCAGCCGGACTGGATCGACCTGAATATGGGCTGTCCCGTTCACAAGGTCATCCAGACGGGCGCAGGCTCGGCACTCATGAAAACCCCCGAGCTTGCGGCGGAATGTGTTCGCGCCGCCGCGGAACATTCCAGTGTTCCGGTCACGGTCAAAATGCGCATCGGCTGGGATGCCGACAGCGTGAATGCCGTGCCCTTTGCAAAGCTTATGGAAGAAGCCGGCGCGGCGGCCATTACCGTCCACGGCCGGACGAAAGCCATGCTCTATTCCGGAAAAGCCGACTGGGAGGTCATCCGGCAGGTGAAGCAGGCGGTCTCCATTCCGGTCATCGGCAACGGCGACGTGACCGATGCCGCATCGTGCAAAGCGATGTATCAGGCGACAGGTGTCGATCTGGTCGCGATCGGACGTGCAAGCTACGGAAATCCGTGGATCTTCCGCGAGATCGCCTGTGCGCGGGAGGGGCTTCCCTACACGCCGCCGACGAACGAGGAACGCATGGAGGTCATGCTGCGCCATGTACGGATGATCATGGATTACTCCGAAAAGCCGCCGCATCTCGCCATTCGCGAAGCACGCAAGCAGACCTCCTGGTACATGGCCGGCGGAAAGCACGCGGCCGCCTTCCGTTCCCGCTGCTACCAGCTTTCCTCGTATGCGGAAGCAGTGAAGCTGGCAGAGGACTTTGTTGCGGCGAATGCGTAGATGTTAGTGGGAGAATTCCCCCTCATTTCGCAGGAAAGGAGCAACCCTGATATGCGCAAACAATCGCTGTTTCTTCCCTATCTGTGGTGTCTGGTGGGGGCTGTCCTGCTCGCCGCGCTCTCCAGAGTCCTGCACCTGGACACGCAGAATACCGTGTGGGGGATGGTCTGCTATCTGCTCCTTTGTCTGGGAGTGACGGTGGTTTCCATCGTGAATGCCATCCGCTGCAAAGGCTCTGGTCTGCGGCATTTATTCCGGATCATAGCGGTTTTCGGCGGTGTGAATGCCATCATTGCGCTCATCGTGACCGCCGTTGTTCCGATGCCTTTGCTGACTGCCCATGCCGCACCGGATCTGGACTTGCCGAATGTTACGATCGAGGAGGAAATCCGGAATCCACAGGATTGGGTGACATTCGGTGACCGCGAATATTCCGGCATGAACATCACCTCTTTCGACATCAGCGAGGAAGGGAAGATTCTGGTCTTTCTGGATACGAACAGCTTTCCGGGTTTTGATACCCACAAATATGCGAATATCTACGATACAGACGGTACGTTCCTGTACGGCATCACATGGGAAAGCTCCGGTAACTCGCATATCTGGTGGGATGGCGAAGATCCGGTCATTTACGATTTGCATACTGGATTCCGCGATAACCGAGTGCATTATCTGCTGAACACCAATCATACGGATGGGACACCGCAATGCTATATTCTCCGAGATGCTTCATATAAGGCGTATCATGCGATCGAAACCTACGCCGGACAGAGCGTGCGGACATTCGGGGATACGGTCTACCGCGTCTATCCCAAAACGCCGACCTGTCTGTACCGCATCGCCCCTGACGGCACACAGACCGAGATCTACCGCAATGAAGAAGCGGTTGGGAATGCAGTTTTCATGATCGTGGTCGCGGTGCTGTTCTTTTCGAGCGCCATCGGTATCCTCGTAGTCAGCATCCGGAACGGCGAAGCATCGGGATTTCGTCTGAACGATTCCATGTGGGACGAATAAAAAGCCCTCGGCTTAGGATCTCTCCTGAGCCGAGGGTTTACTTTATCAGGGTAAATCAAGATGACAAGGCTGTATATAAAACGTCAGTATAAAAGATTTTCATACACTCATACTATTCATTCTTCACCATTCACTATTCATTC
>JAFPXW010000422.1 GCA_017394565.1 Oscillospiraceae bacterium
CCCACCGCCTACGGCATAAGCGACCAGCACCAAATCAAAGATTTGGGCTGTCTGCTTACCCCATCCCCCTGCTCTGCATAAGCGATCAGCTGCGCTCGTTCCTCGCTGGCTGCCTGCTTATCTCCGAGGAGGGGGCATTTTGGCAGGGTGCTGCGGCGAACGCCCCGTCCCCTCTGCTTCGCGTGGCTCAGCATCTCCCCACCCCGTGGGGAGTCACCCTGCACCCGCAAAATTCATAAAATGGGGACGAAAAATTCTAAAAATTGATTTCCGTGCCTAATACCTCATTCCATTTGACAATCCCCCCACAATGGTGTATAATAAAAGAAATCCACCCGAATTTTCGCTGCTTTTGAAAGGAGCAAAGCCATGTCTGAATTTCTTCCCGTGACACCTGCGGAACTGCGTGAACAGGGCATCGAACAGCCGGATTTTGTGTATCTGATCGGTGATGCCTATGTCGATCATCCGAGTTTTGGTGCGGCAATCATTTCCCGTGTGCTGCAATCGCGCGGTTATTCCGTGGCGATGCTTCCGCAGCCCGACTGGAAGCATGACGACGACTTCCTGAAATTCGGCAGACCGCGTCTTGCCTTCCTCGTGACCGGCGGCAATATCGACAGCATGGTCGCCCACTACACCGCCGCCAAAAAACGCCGCAGCGACGATGCCTATTCCGCCGGCAACAAAGCCGGAAAACGTCCCGACCGTGCGGTGCTGACCTATTGCCGCCGCCTGCGCGAAGTCTGGGGAAACGATGTCCCCATCCTCATCGGCGGCCTGGAGGCTTCCCTGCGCCGTTTTGCGCATTATGACTACTGGGACGACCGTGTGCGCCCCTCCATCCTTGCGGAAAGCGGCGCGGATCTGCTGATGTTCGGCATGGGCGAACACAGCATCGTGGAGATCGCGGATCTGCTCGCACAGGGCGTTCCGGTTTCGGAGATCACGGAGGTGCGCGGCACCTGCTACCTCACATCGCCGGAAAATACCCCCTACGGCGCGGCGCAGTGTCCCTCCTACGAGCAGGTCAGAGGCGCGGACGAGCGCTCGAAGGAAGCCTACGCCAAGGCCTGCAAGCTTCAGTATGACCAGCAGGACGAGGTCTACGGCAAGCGCATCCTCCAGCGTCACGGCGACCGGATGCTTGTCCAGAATGCGCCGGCGATCTCGCTCACGCAGGAGGAATTTGACGCGCTGTACAAGCTGCCCTTCACCCGTACCTACCACCCGATGTACGAAGCCGAGGGCGGCGTGCCGGCGATCAAGGAGGTTCGGTTCTCCATCGTGCATAACCGCGGCTGCTTCGGCTTTTGCAATTTCTGCTCCATCGCGCTCCATCAGGGCAGACGCATGACGACCAGAAGTCAGGATAGCGTCATCGAGGAAGCGAAGGAGCTGACCACTTATCCCGATTTCAAGGGCTATCTCCACGACGTCGGCGGCCCGACCGCGAATTTCCGCCATACCTCCTGCCAGAAGCAGCTCCAGTACGGCCTGTGCAAGGGGAAGAAATGTCTGGCGCCGGAGCCTTGCAAAAATCTCTATGTCGATCATCAGGAATACCTCGAACTTCTGCGGAAACTCCGGTCACTGCCACGCATCAAGCGTGTGTTCATCCGTTCCGGCATCCGCTACGACTACCTCCTGTGCGATAAGGACGAGAGCTTCTTCAAGGAGCTGGTCAGCCATCACGTCAGCGGCCAGCTGAAGGTCGCGCCGGAACACAGCTCCAACCACGTCCTTGACCTCATGGGCAAGCCGCATATCGAGGCGTACAGGCGCTTCCAGAAGCGCTTCTACGAGTTGACCAAGAGCATGGGCAAGGAGCAGTACCTCGTGCCGTACCTCATGAGCAGCCATCCCGGCAGCACCATGAAGGATGCCATCGACCTTGCGTGCTTCCTGAAGCACGACGGCATCCGTCCGGAGCAGGTGCAGGATTTCTACCCGACACCCGGCACGATCTCGACGTGTATGTTCTGGACGGGGCTGAATCCGTACACGATGGAGAAGCTCTATGTACCGCGCTCGCCGCAGGAAAAGGCAGAACAGCGTGCATTGCTCCAGTATTTCAAGCCGGAGAACCACGAAAGGATCCGCGCCGCGCTCATCCGTGCCGGCAGACGGGATCTGATCGGTTCGGGGCCGAATTGCCTGGTGCCGGCCGATCCACGCGCCCCGAAAGCGCCGGCAGGACGCACAGACAAAAAGCCTGCCAAGCACCCGATCCGGAATACCAAACAGGCAAAGAACCGGCAGACGAACGCCAAAAAAGCTGCCCCGAATCACGGCAGCAGCCGCAAAAAGCCGAGATAATGCAAGAAACCCGTGCCGGGATACGCGCTGGCACGGGTTTTTTCTGGGCTTGCGGGGGCGCAATGCCAACAACTTTAGAAAGAAAGCGGGTGCAGGGTGACCAATGCTAACAACTTTAGAAAACAAGCGGGTGCAGGGTGACTCCCCACGGGGTGGGGAGATGCTGAGCCACGCGAAGCAGAGGGGACGGGGCGTTCGCCGCAGCCCCCTGCAAAAATAGCCCCCTCCTTGGGGATAAGCAGGCAGCCAGCGAGGAACGAGCGCCGCTGTTCGCTTATGCAGAGCAGGGGGTTGGGGAAAGAAAGACGCTTGTCTCAATCCGCAATATGCGTCAGGATCTGGTCGCCGATCGTGGTGTAGAACGTCTTTTCATCCTCCACATAGGCAGACGACAGCGTGCCGTCATTGGCCTTCAGCGTGGTGCTGACGTCAATGTAGTGCAGCCCCAGCTTGTCCGCCATCGCAAACAGCGAGGCATTCCAGGTGTCGTTTTTCTGCGTCAGCGTCGCATCCGTGACGGGCGTCGCGGACAGCACATAGATCGGGACTTCCGGCATCTGCTGCACGATGTTGTCCACAAGCTCCTCCAGCGAATCCGATGCCGCCTCCAGATCCTCCGGGCACTGATACCACAGATATACAGCCTTCGGCGATGTGCCGCGCAGAGAACGCGCGATACTGCGCATCCGCGATTCCGCCATGCCCGTGACCGCATCCGTGAACACCAGGCCGGAATTGGTCTTGTAGTAATTCACAAACGCCGCCACATCGCCGATGAACGCTACCTCCTCCATGCGCGAATCCTCTGCACGTTCCGAGGAGGGAACAGGATTGGTGACGTTCTTGCGCCGCTTGGCATGGTCGCCGGAATGGGCGGCATTGCCATCCTCCAGCGTTGCCGCGATCTCACGCTCCCAGTAGTCCGGCTGCGAGGTCGCGGATGCCAGATACAGCCCGAAACACGCCGCAAATGTCACAAATACGATGACCAGCAGGACACCGGGTTGGAATCTGACACGTGCGCGTGCCTGACGTGCTTCCACTTTGCCAAGCTTTCTGCGTTTCTTTGCCATTGTCTGTATGCCTCCTGTTCAGGGGAACACCACCCCATTTTAATCTAATTATTATTATAACCGAAACCATTTCGATTTGCAAGTCCTTTTCCCATGTTTTTTATAAAATCCTGAAATTTAGTTGCAAAACCTGTGCGTTTATAGTATAATAGAAGAAATAGGCTGAATTAGAAACAGGATTCTTATGTAGGGGCAGGTAAGCTGAGAAACAAGAAGGAGGCTATACTGCTATGTGTGGATTTGTAGGATTTACGAATACGATTACAAACGCTGAAACGGTCGTGGAGGATATGATGGATGCCATCCGTCACAGAGGCCCCGATGCAGGCGGAAAATATGTGGATGCCGACATTGCCCTCGGTCATCGCCGGCTTTCGATCATCGACGTCAGCGAACAGGGCAACCAGCCGCTGTACAGCGACGACGGCAAGCTGGTTCTCGTCTTTAACGGCGAGATCTATAATTATCAGGAGATCCGCGAGGAACTCCGGCAGAAGGGCTATCATTTCGCCACGAATACCGACTCCGAGGTGCTGATCTACGGCTACCGCGAGTACGGCACGGCGCTGCTGGAAAAACTCCGCGGAATGTTTGCCTTCGTCATCTGGGACAAGGATGCAAAGAAACTCTTTGGCGCACGCGATTTCTTCGGCATCAAGCCGCTGTATTACGCACAGATGAACGGGACACTGCTGTTCGGTTCGGAGATCAAGGCATTCCTGAAGCACCCGAAATTCGACAAGCAGCTCAATACCGCGGCATTGGAGGAATACCTCACGTTCCAGTACTCTGCGATGGACGAAACGTTCTTCAAGGGCGTGTACAAACTGCCGCCGGCGCATTACTTTACGCTGGAAAACGGCAAGCTGAATATCCAGCGCTACTGGGATGTCCACTTCCAGCCGGATGAAAACCCGTCGCTGGACGACTGGGTGAAAGCCATTTCCGAGGTGTTCCACGACAGCGTGAAAGCGCATAAGATCGCGGATGTGGAAGTCGGTTCATTCCTGTCGTCGGGCGTGGATTCGAGCTATGTTGCCGCCATTGCCGACGTGGATAAGACGTTCACCGTGGGCTTCGGCAAGGATGAAAAATACAACGAGATCGGCTGGGCTAAGGGCTTTTCCAAAGCCATTGGCAAGCAGAATTACTCCAAGGTCATCGAGCCTGCGGAATACTGGGGCGAACTCCGCCACATCCAGTACCAGATGGATGAACCGCTTGCCGATCCGGCGGCGATCGCGCTGTATTTCGTGTGCGGTCTGGCGGCACAGCAGCTGAAGGTCGTGCTGTCCGGTGAGGGCGCGGATGAAATTTTCGGCGGCTACAATGTCTACTCCGAGCCGAATGCGACGGCTTACGACAAACTGCCGCGCGGTGTCCGCCGAGGCATCGGCAAGGTCGCTGCCAAGC
>JAFPXW010000032.1 GCA_017394565.1 Oscillospiraceae bacterium
GAAATGATGCCCCTGAGCGCTGCAAAAATGCTCTGGGGCATCATTTCATTAACCAATCCGTATATACAATTGCTTCCATATCAGCGATGTTCGCAAGAGAGTGGATTTTTTGGCGTATCCCCTTGCAAAACGGGCGGTTTTATGGTACAATAGTAATATCGGGTTGAATCGCAAACCAGAAGAATTCCCCCCTGAATCTTGAGAGGATGATGAAGATGATGAAAAAGTACACTTCCCTGATCGCAGCGCTGTCCGCTGCGGCAATGCTGCCTGTCCCGATGCCGGTCGGTGCGGTGACAGCGCCGATCCCGAATCCGGTCATCAGCCGCAATTGCCCTGCCTATTCCGGCAGCAATCCGGCGACCGCAGTGGCCGGCAACGACGAACATTATTTCTCGTTCTGGAATGCCCAGTGCCCGGATTACCTTGCCTACGACCTGTCCGGTATTCCGGAGGAAAACCGCAAGGTCATTGATGCCGTCTGGTACTGCACCAGTGCCTATGACACCATCGGAATGTACATCAACCGCAATCAGGAACCGTCCGATTATACCATCGAGATCAATGCCGCAGAGGGCGGCGCGTATCCCGAAAGCGGATGGGAAGTCGTGGCAACGGTGGAAAACAATACCCTCGCCTCCCGTCAGCACGTCGTAGAATTCGAGGGCTACAACTGGATCCGCATCAGCGTGACCAAGGCCGATGACCGCGACGGCGCAACGGCAATGCTGAACTTCGACATTCACGACGTGTCCAGGGGCGTCAGCGACAGCTGGCTGTTCCTCGGCGACAGTATTACCGCCGGCGGCATGAATAATTGCTACGGTACGGGCTTTGCGACGTATGTGAACCGTCTGGACGAGCGGTATTTCCCGATCCAGGAAAACGGCGGCATCGGCGGTATCACGTCCAAGGACGGCAAGGAGAACATCGACCGCTGGCTTTCGACCTATCCGGGGCAGTATGTTTCCATCGCTTATGGCACAAATGACGCATGGGGCAACCAGACAGGCCCGCAGAAGTACTACGAGAACACGGTCTACATGATCGAAGCCGTTCTCGCCCTCGGCAAAACGCCCGTACTTCCGAAGATCCCTCATGCGGAGGAAGCCGGTGTTGCGGACTATCTCGACAGCTACAACGAAATGATCGACAAGATCTATGCGGAATATCCGCAGGTCGTGCCAGGGCCGGATTTCAGCAGGATCCTTGCGGAACATACGGAATATCTCAGTGCCGACGGCGTGCATCCGAATTCGGAGGGCTATGAGGAAATGCGCCGTATCTGGGCAGAAACGATGTATGAGAATGTGTACAAAAAAGCACCGGGATCCTCGGCGATCCGCGGGGACGTGAACGACGACGGCAAATTCGACCTGACCGACCTTGTCGCGATGCAGAAGTATCTGCTGAAGAAGGGCAGCATCTCCAACCTGTACAATGCCGACCTGACCGGCGACGGCAGCGCGGATGTCTTTGACCTCGCGATGATGAAGCGCGAATTGCTGGAGGATAAAAAATAAGAAGTAGAATCGAGAAAATATGCACGGAACACTCTATCTCGTCAGCGTTGGCGCAGGGCATCCGGACTGGATGACGCTGCACGCCTTGCAGACGATCGAACATTGTCCGGTCATCGCTGCCCCTCGTGTGGGGGAGGCGATGACTGCGCTGCGCATTGCAGAGGGCGCGGCGGAGCTTTCCGGAAAGGAACTCCTGCCGCTGGATCTGCCGATGTCGCGTGAGATGAAAAGCCATTATGACCGCGCCGCCAAATCCATTTGCAAGTGCCTTGAAAATGGCAAAGACACGGCGTTTCTGTGCCTTGGTGATGCGTCTGTCTATGCCAGCGCGACGCCGATCGGTTCGCGTGTGCAAAAATGCGGATTCCGTGTGGAAACAGTTGCTGGCGTGACAAGCTTCTGCGCGGCGGCGGCAGCGGCAGGCGTTCCCATCGCGACAGGTGATGCTCCGGTGCAGATCTTGCCGTTCGGATGCGAGGATTTTGCAGAACGGCTGCGGCTTTCCGGCACAAAGGTCATCCTCAAGGCCGGACATCACATGGAAACGCTTTGCGATCTGCTCGAAGCCTGCGGCTTGCTGGCGGATGCGGTCGCGGTCGAACATTGCGGGATGCCGGATGAACGGATTTGCAGAGATCTGCGAAATGGCGGAGATTTCGGCTATTTCACGGTCGTGATCGTGCCGGCGTGAGGTGCTTCGATGGAACAGTACATTTATCAGGGAACCAGGAAATTGCGGCGCGGCTACACGACCGGTACCTGCGCGGCGGCGGCAGCAGGGGCAGCGGCTCGGATGCTGCTGACCGGAACGGCCGTTCCCGAAATCAGCGTCCGCCTGCCGAACGGCGAGAGCCTGACGCTTCCCGTGACGGATGCGAGAGGGAGCGAAACGGAAGCCTCCTGCGCGGTCGTGAAGGACAGCGGCGATGATCCGGATGTGACGAATGGTGTGGCAGTTTATGCCCGTGTTTCGCGGATTCCGGAAGGCGTCACCATTACCGGCGGCGTAGGGATCGGCATTGTCACAAAAGCAGGTCTTGACCAGCCGGTGGGGGCGTACGCGATCAATTCCGTACCGCGGAGGATGATCGAAGCCGCCGTCCGGTCAGCGGCACAGGCGCTCGATGCAGACGGTGGATTTGCGGTGGAGATCTACGTTCCTGAAGGTGCGGAGCTTGCGAAAAAGACCTATAATCCGCGCATGGGCATCGAAGGCGGTATCTCGATCATCGGCACCAGCGGCATTGTCGAGCCGATGAGCACTGCGGCGCTCATCGACACGATCCGCACGGAAGCAAGTATGCGAAAGGCGGCAGGGGAGCAGACACTGCTGCTGACGCTTGGAAACTATGGCGAGCAGTTCCTTGCGCGGAATCTGGAATCGTTGTCCGGCCGTGAGGTCAAGTGCAGCAATTTCCTCGGGGATGCAATTGATATTGGCGTAGCGATGGGGTTTTCCGGAATTCTGATCGTTGGACACATCGGGAAGCTGGTCAAGCTTGGCAGCGGCATTTTCAACACGCACTCGTCCTATGCCGACGGGCGCATGGAGACGCTCATCGCGTGCGGAGCACTTGCCGGCGTGGAAACGGCTGTGCTGCGCCAGATCCCGGACTGCGTGACAGTCGATGCGGCGCTCGATATTTTGCAGACGCACGGCTGCCGGGATGCGGTGCTGTCGGTTCTGACGCAGCGCATCGGGCATTATCTGGATGCGCGTGTCAAGGGTGCGGTCAGGATCGGCGCGGCGGTGTTCTCGTATCAGCATGACATCTGGCTGGAAACGCGCGAAGCATCGGGATTATTAGAAATTTTGCAGAGGTGAGAACATGGTACATTTTGTTGGAGCCGGATGTGGTGCGGCGGATCTGATAACGCTGCGCGGCAAACGGCTGCTGGAGGAAGCAGACGTGATCATTTACGCAGGTTCGCTCGTGAATGAAGAACTGCTGAACTATGCAAAAGCCGGATGCGAATTCCATAACAGCGCGAAAATGCACCTTGACGAAGTGATCTCTGTCATGGAAAATGCCGAAAAACAGGACAAAATGACCGTTCGGCTTCACACGGGAGATCCGTCGGTCTATGGTGCGATCCGCGAGCAGATGGATCGACTGGACGCACTTGGGATCGCGTATGATGTTTGCCCTGGTGTCAGCTCATTTTGCGGTGCAGCGGCGGCACTTTGTGCAGAATACACGCTCCCCGGCGTGTCGCAGACGGTCATCCTCACGCGCATGGCAGGCCGCACACCTGTGCCGGAGGGACAGGAGATTTCCGCACTGGCAAGCCATCACGCGACGATGGTGATCTTCCTGTCGGCGGCAATGACGGAGGAGCTGTCGGCACAGCTTATGGCCGGCGGCTACCGGCCGGAAACCCCTGTTGCCATCGTTTACAAGGCGACCTGGGCGGACGAGCAGGTGCATCGCTGCACCGTCGCAACACTTGCAGAAACCGCGAAGATCCACGGGATTTACAAGCACGCGCTCATCACGGTCGGCGATTTTCTGGGTGACGAGCATGAGCTTTCCAGGCTGTACGATGCCCATTTTGAGACCGAATTCCGGAAGGCGAGCCCATGAGAGCCGCACTCATTTCGGTCACGGAGCGAGGGGCGGAACTTTCGGCGAAAATCGCGGATCTGCGCGTTTGCGACTGCCTCCGCTATGCGCATGAATCCCATGTGGACGCACTGGCGGTGCCGTTCTCGTCGGTGCTTGAGGTGACATCGAAAGTATGGGATTCCTTCGATGCGCTGGTCTTTTTATGTGCGGCAGGGATCGCGGTGCGTGCGATCGCGCCGCATATCCGCGATAAATCGCAGGATCCGGCAGTGCTGGTGATCGACGAGTGCGGAAAATTTGTCATCCCGATCCTCTCCGGCCACATCGGTGGTGCGAATGCGCTGGCGCAGCAAATTGCCGAAAAAATGCACGCAACGCCGGTCCTGACAACGGCAACGGACGTGGGCAGGCGCTTTTCTCCAGACAGCTTTGCGGTCGCAAATGGGCTGTATATCGAGGATCTTTCAGCCGCGAAGGACGTTGCTGCGGCTGTTCTCGCCGGTGAAACGGTGGGGCTTGTCAGCGATCATCCATTCCGGAATCTGCCGCCGGAACTGGAGGAAGACTCCGGCGGACGCATCGGTATTTACATCGGAAACCGCGATTTGAAGCCGTTTTTGACAACACTGCATTTGCTCCCGCGTGACCTCGTGGTCGGGATCGGGTGCCGGAGAGGAGCGAGTGCGGAACAGATCGAAGCACTGCTCGTCAAGGCAGGAATTCCGCTGCAGCGTGTCTGGAAAGTCGCGACGATCGACCGGAAAGCGCGTGAGGAAGGGATTCTGGCGTTTTGCCGGAAGCATCGGCTGCCGCTTGTGACATACGCGGCGGAGGAACTGCAAGGGGTGCCCGGAAGCTTCGCAACATCGGCATTTGTGCGTCAAACCGTGGGCGTGGACAATGTCTGCGAGCGCAGTGCGGTCCTGTGCGCCGGCGGAGAACTGATTGTCCCGAAAACGGCACAAAACGGTGTGACCTGTGCCGCGGCAAGACGGGAAATTTCTTTAGATTTCGCGAAAAGGAGGGATCTGGCGTGAAACTCTATGTCATTGGCATGGGTGCCGGAAATGAGGGCGGCATGACGCTGCAGGCACATGAAGCAATAGAATCCAGTGCGCTGATTTTTGGCTATACTGCTTATATTTCGCTGATAAAGAAGATCTTTCCGGACAAGGATTGCCGCGAGACCGGGATGCGGCAGGAGCGTGAGCGTGTCGAACTGGCGCTTGCATCGGCGCAGATGCGGACAACGGCACTCGTGTGCAGCGGCGATGCGGAGCTTTATGGCATGGCAGGGCTTGCCTACGAGCTTTCAGAACATTTTCCGCAGGCGCAGATCGAGGTGATCGCCGGGGTTTCTGCTGCATTTTCGGGCGGTGCGCTGCTCGGTTCACCACTGA
>JAFPXW010000423.1 GCA_017394565.1 Oscillospiraceae bacterium
GAAACGCCGTATGGCGCTGGCGAGCATACCATCTATGTATCCAATGTTGATACGATCGGTTCTGGTAACTCCAACTACGTTGCAGCACCGGATGCTGGCAGTGCTGGTACCTTCAAGGTTAACGCGGCAACTGTTAAGACGACTGAGTTCAACGTTGTCAAGGAAGTTGCTCAATATGGCAACTACTACACGCTGAATCCGGAGGATGTAGCAAAGGCTTACAACGCTGCACTCGAGGAGAAGTATCCGGGCGATGACACGCTCCCGAGAATGAAGGCATCTGATGTCCAGATCGTTGGCGGCACCGTTACCGGTAAGAACGTAACCAACAGAACATACACCGCAAAGGTTGACTTCGTTGGCGACTTCGCAACTGAGGACGGCAAGACAGTGGATCTGAACTGGTCCATCGGTTCCGTAAACCCGGTTGAACTCGTAAAGTTCACTCCGGAGTACAACGAAGAGCTGAAGGCTTGCACCGTAGTAGCACGCGTTACCCGTCAGGAGACGAACGCAGCTATCAAGGAATGGGGCCTGGTATACGATAACTCCGGTAAGATCGCAGCTGGTACTGAGAACTACGCTCAGCTGCTGATGCAGGACTTCAACACCAAGGATTACAAGTACAAGAAGTACGCGATCTCTGATCCGAAGGGCACTGAGCTGAATGTCATCATGGCAAACTCCTTCGTAGACAGACCGGTATATGCTATGGCATATGTCATCTACGAGGACGGCACGGTTGAATACGATTCTGCCCACGCAATGACTTCCAACTACTTCGACCTCGTATACAATAACCTGCACATCAACCAGGTTGACAGCAAGCTGTATGACAATCCTGCGACCGCTGCTGTTGAGCAGATCCCGGTTGTTGAGCTGAATGTTCAGAGAGAAGTTGCTAAGGGCTATACGGTAACTGACTTCGGTTATGTTTACAACAACTCCGGCAACCTGACAAGTGCAGAAGGTGCGCAGAACTGGCTGACACTGGATTCTACCGATGAAAACTGCAAGATCAAGCACGTTGAGCAGCCGGCAACGACCACATCCTACACTGGTATCATCGCAAACTCCAAGTACGTCGATGGCGTCAAGGTTTATGCTAAGGCTTTCGTAACCGTTAAGGACAAGGCAAACACAGTTAAGACCTTCATGACCAAGGTTGAGGAGAAGACCGTAGATGGCCAGACCGTAACCGACGGCGTATTCCAGTACAAGGTAGACGTTGAGTGATATTCCGACGCGATACATCATCGAGTCTGAATAGATACAAACTTATAAGATGAAGGAGGAGAATTACCCATGGCAAAGTACACAGAAGCAGAGCTGCAGATCGTAGCTTTCGAGGCTGAGGATGTTATCACTACCTCTACTTTCGTAGACCTGAGTGAGTAATCCACAACCAAAGACAATGGCTGCACCGCCGAAAGGTGGTGCAGCCATTATCGTGTTTATTTAGGAGCGTGTATGATCACACAGAATTATCAGATCGCTGACAAGATCATAGAGGTCAGCTCGATATATGAAAAGGTGCATGAATATTGCAAAGACTATTCCTGCGAGGGCACACCGGAGCTCTCGGTGACGATCTCGCAGACAGATATTGACTACGAACGCGAGAAATCCCGGCGCGAATTTGAGTTTGAAGGGCTGAAATATCCGGACTTCCCGGACGACGAGCTCGAAATTACGGCGGTTTATCGCAAGATCGCCGAGATCATGCCGGAGTATGATACGTTCGTGTTCCACGGCTCAGTCATCGCAGTCGATGGACAAGCTTACCTGTTCACTGCCAAGTCCGGCACCGGTAAGTCTACCCATACCCGGCTCTGGAGGGAACTGTTCGGCTCCCGCGCTGTGATGGTCAACGATGACAAACCCCTTCTGCGCATCACGGAAAACGGCGTGATCGCCTATGGGACACCCTATAACGGCAAGCATCGCCTTGGCACCAAGATTGCCGTACCGCTGAAAGCCGTCTGCATCCTGACACGGGCAGCGGAAAACAAGATCAGCACCATCTCCAAGACGGAGGCCTACCCCATGTTCATGCAGCAGGTGTACCGCCCGCAGGATGCCCTGCATCTGAAGCAGACACTGACGCTGATCGACAGATTATCGCAAAATACGGCTCTCTATAAGCTCGGCTGCAATATGGACATTTCCGCAGCACAGGTGGCTTACGAGGGCATGAAATAAAGGAGAACCAGTATGAAATTAAGTGACAAATTCCTCAGCCATGACGACGGCAATGAGAAGCTCGTTGTTTCCACCGGTGCATCGAAGTTTTCTGGTATGGCACGCGGCAACGAGACCGCAGGCTTTATCATCACCTGCCTCGAACAGGAAACGACCGAGGACGAGATCGTAGCGAAGATGCTTGCAAAGTACGACGCGCCGGAGGAACTGATCCGCCGCGATGTCCAGAAGATCGTTGGTCAGCTTCGCCAGATCGGTGCGATTGATGGCTAATTCGACCTTTGAGGAGCAGATCGCAAAAAACGGAAAGCTCATCTACACCAATGTCGGCGACAGCATGATGCCTCTGATCCGCCAGGACCGGGACCTTCTCATCATCGAGAAAAAGCCCGAAGGACGCCTGAAAAAGTACGATGTCCCTCTGTATAAACGGGACTCCGGCCAGTATGTCCTGCACCGCATCCTGAAGGTGCGTAAGGACGACTACGTCATTTGCGGCGATAACCGCTGGAAGCGCGAATATGGCATCAGCGACAGGCATATCATCGGCGTGCTGACAGGGGTTGTCCGCGATGGAAAAACCATTCCCGTCACGGACAAAAAATACCGATTCTACGTCCATCTTTGGTGCGACCTGTTTTATCTGCGGGCACCGATCGTGGCAGTCGGTATGAGACTGAAACGCATGAAGTATAAGAGAAAACGACATGAAACATAACGCAATCAAATGGCTCTGGAATGTCAGCGGCAAGAAAAAGCTCTACATCCTGTCCCTTGTGATGGCTGAGTTACTATACGGCGGTTCCGGCGTATTCTATGCGCTCTGCCTGCGAGGGATCGTGGACGAAGCGACGGCTCACAATATCGCCGGATTCTGGAGGTATGTCGTTCTGACGCTGCTGCTGGTTCTCGGACAGCTTATGTGCCGCTTTTTCACCCGATATATGGAGGAAAAATCGCGGGCATCCTTTGAGAACCTGTTCAAAAAACGGCTCCTGGGCAATATCCTGTATCAGGATTTTGCCGCGGTCAGCTCGGTGCATTCCGGCGAGTGGCTCAACCGGCTCACCAACGACTGCATGGTCGTCGCCAATCATGTGGTAGATATTTTACCTGGCTTGTGCGGCATGGCAGTCAAGCTGGTGAGCGCCTGTATCATGATCACGATCCTCGACGCAAGGTTCGCGGCACTGATCGTACCGGCTGGTCTGGTCGTGCTTGTCATGGCGACCATCTTCCGGAAGAAAATCAAAAAACTGCACAAACGTATCCAGGAAAAGGACGGCAGGCTCCGCATCTTCCTCCAGGAACGTCTGGGCAGCCTGATGATGATCCGTTCCTTTGCGGCGGAGCAGCAGACGATCGACGATGCTGATGAGCGCCTGAATGCCCATATGACGGCGAGAATGCAGAAAAACCACTTCTCGAACATCTGCAATTTCGGCTTTCAGTCCGGGATGCAGGGAATGTACGTCCTGGGCGTCTGCTACTGCGGCTACGGCATCCTGACGGGTGCCATCTCCTACGGCACGCTCACGGCGATCACGCAGCTGATCTCACAGATCCAGTCTCCTTTTGCCAATATATCGGGCTATTTCCCGAAGTTCTACGCGATGATGGCAAGCACGGAGCGACTGATGGAGATCGAGAACTTCGACGTGGACTGCACGGAAACACCGAGATCCCTCCAGGAGATCCTGCGCTTCTACCAGAATGACTTCCGGGAGATCGGGCTGAAGGACGCAAGCTTTACCTATTATCCGGCTTCGGAAAAGGTGGCGAAGCTTAGCAAGGATTCCATGCCGATCGTCCTGCATGATCTTTCGCTCAGCGTGAAAAAAGGCGAATATGCGGCATTTACCGGGCATAGCGGCTGCGGAAAGTCTACCATCCTGAAGCTGCTGATGTGCATTTACAAGCCTGATGCCGGTAAGCGCTACATTTCCTCAAAAAACGGCGAAACACAGCCACTGAACGCCGCATGGCACCGGCTGTTCGCCTATGTGCCGCAGGGCAACCAGCTTATGAGTGGCACGATCCGCGAGATCGTGACGTTTGCGGACAGGTCGGCGCTGCATGACGATGCGCGGATCCTGAGAGCCCTCCACATCGCGTGTGCGGACGAGTTCGTGAATGCGCTCGAAAATGGCTTGGATACGCTGCTTGGTGAGCGAGGGACAGGCCTCTCGGAGGGACAGATGCAGCGCATTGCGGTGGCGAGGGCGATCTTTGCCGAAAGCCCGGTCATGATGCTGGATGAGTCCACCTCGGCACTTGATGAACTGACCGAAAGCCGCCTGCTGCAAAACCTTCGCTCGATGACGGACAAGACAGTCATCATCGTGACACACCGCCCGGCGGCGCTCGATATCTGCGACAGGGTCTTCCGGTTCTCGGAGGAGGGTGTGGAGATCGTCCGTTGAGACTGTTAACAATATTTTGACTTTTTTAGATTCCTTTCCATCAAATGACGCTCCCCCCGAACGCGGAATGTTCCGGTTTCGGGGGGAGCATTTTTCATAGCTTGACCTGAACGCCGTAGCGCTCCATCCAGTAATCGACCTGCAAAAAATACGCGATCGTCTGCGGCCGCGTCATGAGCTGACCGTACCACTGGACATTGTCGGTGCCGTGCAGCAGCCGGTCGAGGGATTCGCGCGTGACAAGCTGGAGGATCGGGGCATCGGGGTTTTTCAGGCGTTCCTCCAGCAGCGCGTTCACGGCTGCAAGGTAGCCCGGGTTGTGCGTCTTGGGGTAGGGGCTTTTCTTGCGCCAGAGGATCTCCTCCGGCAGATAGCCGCGCATCGCCTCGCGCAGCAAGCCCTTTTCATAGCCGCCGTGTTCCTTGAATTCCCACGGGATATTGTAGAGATACTGCGCGATGCGGTAGTCACAGAACGGCACGCGCACCTCCAGCGAATTCCACATCGACATCCGGTCCTTGCGGTCGAGCAGCGTCTGCATGAACCAGTCGAGATTGAGCCGCATCATGCCGCGCATCTGGTGTTCCGTTTCGCTCTCGCCGTCCAGATACGCCGTCCGCGCCAGTGTCGCCTGATAGGCGCGGTCAACGTCGGCGCGTTTTTTCAGCAGCTCTGCAATTTCGGGCTTCGCAAAGCCCATCCGGTACGCCGTGCTCTGCGACCACGGGAACCCGTAAGCCGCGCGGATCTCCGGATCCCGGTACCACGGGTAGCCGCCGAACAATTCATCCGCACATTCCCCGGAAAGCGCCACCGTCACGTCCTTCCGGATCTCACCGCAGAACAGGAGCAGCGACGCATCCACATCCGCCATGCCCGGCAGGTCACGGGCTTCCACCGCGTCAAAGAGCGCCTGGCACAGCGCCGGTGTGTCGATGACCGTCCAGTGGTGATGTGCCCCCAGATAGTCCTGCATCTGCCGGATGTAAGCCGGATCGGAATTCGGCTGGAATTTCGACGCGCGGAAGTATTTCTCATTGTCGCGGTAATCGACCGAGAACGTGTGCAGCTCCTTGCCGGCTTTGGCGAATTCCTGCGCTGCCACCGACGAGATCAGCGAGCTGTCCAGACCGCCCGACAGGAACGTCCCCACCGGCACATCGGAAACCAGCTGCCGGCGGATGGCATCCGTCACCAGAAACCGGACGTGTTCCGCCGTCTGCGCGAAGGTTTCCCGATGCTCCTGCGCTTGCAGCTTCCAGTAAGCGCGTGTCTGCAATCCCTCCCGGCTGTAGACCGCGCAGTGCGCCGGCAGAAGCTCCTGCATCCCCTCGAACACGCCGCACGAAGGCATCCTGCCCGGCCCGAACAGCAGGATCTGGCTGACACCCCCGATGCCGATCTCATGCGGCACCTCCGGGTGCGCAAGGATGGCTTTGAGCTCCGAGCCGAAAACCAGGCGTTCCGGCGTGAGGTGGTAGAACAGCGGCTTGACGCCGATCCGGTCACGTGCCAGAAAGAGCCGTTCCCGGCGGTGTTCCCACACGGCGAAGGCAAAAATGCCATTGAACCGCTGCACGCAGTCCTCCCCCCAGAGGGCGTAGGCCTTGAGGAGGACCTCGGTGTCGGCGTGCGTGGAAAACTCCATCCCGGCGCGGCGCAGTTCCTCGCGGATCTCGGGCGTATTGTAAAGCTCGCCGTTGTAGACGATGGTAAAGATCTCCTCGCCATTGCTGAAATGCATGGGCTGAGCGCCGTTTTCCGGATCCATGACAGACAGCCGCGTGTGCAGGAGGGCCGCGTGTTCCGAGAGAAATTTCCCCTGAGCATCCGGCCCGCGCCGCCGGAGCGTCCCCTGCATCCGGTCAAAGATGCGCTCCTGCGTTTGCAGCGCATCCGTAAACGAGATCACACCTGCGATTCCACACATAAACATCGCTCCTTTCGGTTTTTGTCAGTGTATGCGAAAACGAAGGAAACGTGAATGAGGAATTAGGAATTAGGAATTAGGAATGAGGAATGTTTTGCAGATCGTATATGAAACACCATCGCGAAGCGATACCATAATTTCTAATTACTCA
>JAFPXW010000424.1 GCA_017394565.1 Oscillospiraceae bacterium
GAGGGGGTTGGGGGTGGGGGGAAAGAAGGACGCCTGTTCAATTTGCTAAGTTGTTAGCATTGGGCTGGGGGTGGGGCATTCCCGGGTGCGCCCGATCAGTAATCCTCATGCCGCGACAGATACCAGCGGATCCACGCGAATGTGTAGTCCTCGCCCTTCGCCGCCAGCATCCGGAGCAGACGTTCGAGAAACCGCGAGGTCTCGGGATGAATGAAACGCCCGTTCTTGCCGCGCAGAAAGTATTCCAGGGGGGAGGCGTCGGTGTAGCTGCTGCCGTTGTAGATCTTGCTGGCGGCCATGCGGTCGCAGAACATCTCGATCACATACCGCAGCGGCATCTTGACCGGCTCCAGGCGGCGCGTCACCGGGCTGTAGTCCGTCCAGTACTCGAAATGATGCTTGTTGCGTCCCTTGTGGTGCATCCACGCACGGGAGTAGCCGCACTCGATGCGCTCCTGTTCATTCGGGCTGCGCGTGCCGAGGTAGTATTTCACACCCTGCAAAAATTCCTCCGGCATATACTTCGACAGGTCATGACCGAGCCCCTGCCAGAAAATACCGGCTTTCTGGCAGTTTTTGATGACCTCGTGGCGGTGCCGCGTGATCGTGGTGTAGTGACCGCAGAGATTTTTGAATTTCATGTGATGAAGCCCCCTTTACCCATTCGCGCGTTCTACCGACAGAACGCCCTTGATCTTGCGGATCCGGTCAAAGGTGGAGGTGAGCTGGGACTTGTTCATGATGCGGATGCTGGCATCGAATACGGCGTTGCCGTTTTTCAGGATGCGCGAGGAGGAGTGGATGATCGGGATGCGGCTTTCCATCAGGATCGCCGTAATATCGTAGACCAGTCCCACACGGTCGGTCGCGATGACCTCGATGCTCGTCTGCATCGCCGCATCGGAGCTTTCCGTCCACTGGACATCCACCCAGCGCTCGCGTTCCTCCGGGATGTCACGCGAGAGCATCGCGCGGTAATTCACACAGCTCGTCGTATGCACGGAAATGCCGTGGCCGCGCGTGATGAAGCCGACAATGTCGTCGCCGGGCAGGGGATTGCAGCACTGTGCGAACTTGACGGCGCAGTCGCTGATGTCGTCGAGGACGATGTGGCTCTTGGGCGAGCGCGGAACGGGTGCCACGATGGGCTGATCCTCCGGCTCGTCGCCCTGCATATAATTCTTGTGATAGATCTCCTTCCAGCGCGGTGCGAGCTTGGCGATGCTGATGCCGCCGTAGCCGATGGAGGCGTAGAAATCCTCGAGCGTATTGCAGTTGTGGCGGCGCATATCCTCCGTGAGGAATTTCTCATACTCCTCCTCCGGGATGCGGATGTGGCAATGCTTGAATTCCTTCTCGACCATGGACTTGCCGGTGACGATGTTCTCATCACGGCGCTCGCGCTTGAACCAGGAGCGGATCTTGGACTTGGCTTCATTGGTCTTGGCGATGTCGAGCCAGGCGCGGGTGGGGCCTTTCTCCGGATCCTTGCTGAGCATGATCTCGCAGATCTGCCCGGTCTGGAGCTGGTAGTCCAGCGGCACGATCCTGCCGTCCACCTTGGCGCCCATCATCTTGTGGCCGATCTGCGTGTGGATGCGGTACGCAAAGTCGATGATCGTCGCGCCGATGGGCAGCGAGATGGTGTCGCCCTTGGGTGTCATGACGACAATATCCTCGGGGGAGAGGTCGTTCTTGATCATGCGGACGATCTCCTCCACGTCGTCGGAGGTCTGCTGTGCTTCGAGCATCTGGCGGATCCAGGACAGGCGCTGCTCCATCTTGTCCTTTCCCTGGATGCCCTCTTTATATTTCCAGTGGGCGGCGATACCGTATTCCGCGGTCGCGTGCATATCCCAGGTACGGATCTGCACCTCGAAGGGGATGCCCTCGCGTCCCAGCACGGTCGTGTGCAGGGACTGGTACATATTGGCCTTCGGTGTGGCGATGTAGTCCTTGAAGCGATTCGGCAGGGGGCGGTACATATCATGCACGATGCCCAGCACATTGTAGCACTCGCCGATGGTGGAAACGATCACGCGCACGGCGTATTTATCGTAGACCTGGTCGATGTCCTTGTGCTGGACAAAGACCTTCTTGTACATTCCGTAGATGCTCTTGACGCGGCCCTCGATCTGCGGCTCTTTCTCGAAGGTATCCTCCGGCAGGCTGTGCAGACGGGTGCGGATGGCATCAATGATGGAAGCGATGAAGGCCTCGCGCTCTGCCCGCTTGACGGACATCTGCTGCTCGATCTCCTTGTAAGCGTAGGGATCGAGGTAATGGAACGCCAGATCCTCCAGTTCCTCCTGTACTTTCTTGATACCGAGCCGGCGTGCGATGGGCGCGTAGACGTTCATGGTTTCGAGCGCGGTATTGCGCTGCTTATGCTCCGGGCGGAACTCGAGCGTGCGCATATTGTGCAGGCGGTCGCACAGCTTGATGATGATGACGCGGATGTCCTGGCTCATGGCGAGCATGATCTTGCGGACGTTCTCCGCCTGCTGCTGCTCCTTATTAAAGATCGGGATCTTGGCGAGCTTGGTCACGCCGTCCACGAGCGCTGCGACATCGCGTCCGAAGCGCTTCTGGAGCTGCTCGGACGTGGCATCCGTGTCCTCCACCACGTCATGCAGGAGCGCTGCACAGATGGTATCGGTATCCATACCGAGATCGAGCAGGATCTCCGCGACGGACAGCGGATGGATGATGTAGGGCTGTCCGGACGAACGGAACTGCCCTTCATGCGCCTTGGCAGCGAATTCGTAGGCGGAGATGATCTTGGTCAGGTCGTACTGCTTATCCATCTCCAGAATTTTCTGCACCAGCATATCAATTGTGACAACTCTGTCCTCAGACATTTTTATGTACCCTCCTTAGAACGTGCGGTAATGGCTTTGAGAATTTGTGAGCTTTGCAGATCGACGCGCTTGGCGGGAAGCCGCTTGACGTAGACCTCGCCGTCGGAAATTTCCATCAGACCGAGCTCTGCGAACACATCCAGGCAGATGCGCGTCTTGCAGTAGTTCAGATTCTGCAAAAACATCTGCATGGCAAGCCGTTCGATGCGGATGCCGGACGGCTGGACGGCGTTGTAGACGAGAACGCAGTCCTCGCGCGACGGTGCGATCGCCTGGTAGTAGGCCGGCGGAAGCGGCTCCTGCCGGCGGTATTTGTCATACGCCGCCATGGCCGCCAGGATCCGGCTCTGGCTGATGCCGGAGGCGCGGTGATCCTGCACATTCATGGAGATCCGCCGCTGCCCCATCCACTCGCTGACCGACAGCTGCACCAGAAGATGGCAGATATCGCCGGTGTGAAGCCCGGTGGCTTCCGGCGTCGTCCGGAAGATCATCGCATCGCAGCGAACGCCGTCCACCTCGACCGACAGCTTCGTATGAACGCCGCCGGAGACCGGACGGATGTCCAGGATCCGCGCATTCTCGGCGACGAACATCGGCTCCGGATTGTCCGTGCCGTACGGCTCGAGCGCAGACAGGGATGATACAGCCTCGACTGTCAGGTGATCGCGTTTCAGGATGCAGGTGGCACGCAGTTCCATCACCGGCATCTCCGGGTGATGCTCGCGGGCATACTGCGCGATGCGCTCCCGGAACGCCGGGATATTCTCTGCGCGGATCGTGAAGCCGCCGGCTGCCGGGTGACCGCCGTATTTCTCCAGCAGGTCGCCGCAGAAGGTGAGTGCCCCGAAGACGGAGAAATTCCCGAAGGAACGCGCCGAGCCGTGTCCGATGCCGTTCTCCGTGCTGATGATGAAGCAGGGCTTTCCGTAGCGTTCCTGCAGGCGTGCCGCCGCGATGCCGATGATGCCGGCATTCCAGCCCTCGCCGGAGAACACCAGGACGCGCTCATGCAGGAGCTGCGGATCGGCGGCAATGGTCTGGCGGATGTGGTCGAGGATCTCCTCGCCGATGGCCTTTCGCTCGCTGTTGAGGGAATTGATGCGCCCGGCAAGCTCGCGTGCCTTCGCCGGATCCTCCTCCAGCAGAAGCTCGACCGCAAGCCGCGGCGACGCCAGCCGTCCGGCGGCATTGATGCGCGGCGCGATGGTGAAGGCGATATTGGTCGCGGTGAGGGGCTTGCCCTTCAGACCGCTGAGCTCACGCAGGGCGATCAGGCCGGCGCGTTCGGTGTTCTCAAGGTAATCCAGCCCCACCTGCACGAGATAGCGGTTCTCGCCCGTGAGGGAGACGACGTCCGCGATGGTCGCAATGGCAGCCAGGTCGCCGAATTGCTCGAGCGCCATGTCGAGATCGCCGTCATTCATGGCCGCCACGAGCAGCAGGGCGATGCCGGCGCCGCAGTACAGCCGGAAGGGCGAGACATTGTCCTCGCGGTGGGCATCCACGACCGCCAGGGCTTCGGGCAGCACCTCACCGGGCTGGTGGTGGTCGGTGACAATCAGCTCCATGCCAAGCTCCCGGATGCGCTCTGCTTCCGGAATGGCGGAGATGCCGTTATCGACGGTGACGATCAGCTTGACGCCGCGCTCGTACAGCTTTGCGACAGCGTCCGTATTCATGCCGTAGCCCTCGGTCTCGCGCGA
>JAFPXW010000425.1 GCA_017394565.1 Oscillospiraceae bacterium
ACCCTGCGCAACTTCATCAACTTCTTCCTCGGCTTCGGATGGGGAGGCATCAGCCTGGCACCCGTTGTCCAGAGCCGCGCCCTGCTGGTGTTCCTGAGCATCCTCTCCGGTCTGCTTTTCGTGGCTGTCTTCGTGGTGATGTTCCGCCTCATCCTGCGGCTGGAGCGCAATGGCAGCTTCCGCATCCAGGACTGCGTGGGTCAGACGGCCAGCGTCTATCTGCGCATCCCCGCCCACCACGCCGCTGCCGGCAAGGTGCAGGTGAGTGTCAACGGCTCTGTCCACGAGCTCAACGCCTTCACCGACGGTGACTTCCTGCCCACAGGCTCCCGCGTCCGCATCGTCAGCATCATCGACAGCGGCAGCCTCCTCGTCGAAAAGCTATAGACTCATCATTAGTTTTATGAATAACCACAGATTCCCCTGATTATACAGATCCTTTCCAGACTCTCATCCGTGTAATTGATTTCTATATTTCACAGATTTAAGAAGGTTACGGAAGATCAATCCGTGAAATCCGTGTAATCTGTGGTTGTTATAAAGAATGGCCCTATAAACTTTGCCGCTCAATTTCATTTAACAACAATCCTCATTAAACTATAAACCCTAAACTTTCAACTCTCTATGGAACTCTACTATGTGATCGTCTTGGCCGTCGTGGCCTTCTTCCTCGTGGTGGCGCTGTTCAACCGCTACCGCCGGTGTCCCTCGGACAAAATCCTCGTCATCTATGGCACCAGTGCTGCCAAAGGTTCTGCCAAGTGCGTGCACGGCGGCGGTGCCTTCGTCTGGCCTATCATTCAGGACTATGCCTACATGTCCCTCACGCCCCTGAGCATCGATGCCAACCTCACCAACGCCCTGTCCCGCCAGAACATCCGCGTGGATGTGCCCTGCCGCTTCACCGTGGGCATCAGCACAGAGCCCGAATACATGAGTGCCGCCGCCGAACGTCTGCTGGGGCAGACCCCGCAGCAGATCCAGGAACTGGCACGTGATATCCTCTTCGGTCAGCTGCGTCTGGTCATCGCCACCATGTCCATCGAGGAGCTGAACAGCGACCGCGACAAGTTCCTGGAGGCCATCAGCACCAACGTGGAAGTGGAGCTGAAGAAGATCGGTCTGCGCCTCATCAACGTCAATGTCACAGATATCACCGATGAGTCCGGCTACCTCAATGCCCTCGGTAAGGAAGCCGCTGCAAAGGCTGTCAACGACGCAAAGCGCTCTGTTGCTGAGCAGAACCGTGACGGTGAGATCGGTCAGGCAAACGCACAGCAGGAACAGCGTGTACAGGTCGCTGCTGCGAACGCTGCTGCCATCGAGGGTGAGAACGAATCCCGTGTGGCTGTGGCAGCGTCTGAAGCAAGCCGCCGTGAGCGTGAGGCAGAAGCCCTCCGCCGTGCGACCGCTGCCGAGGCTGTACAGCAGGCAAAGGCCAAGCAGGAAGCTTACGCGGCTCAGCAGGAAGCTGAAATGCAGCGTGCAAGCCTCGAAAAGGCAACGCAGAAGGCTGACGTCATCGTCAAGTCCGAGATCGAGAAGGAAAAAGCTGAGATCAGTGCAGAAGCTGAGGCAGAGGTCATCCGCCGCAAGGCACGAGGCGAGGCAGACGCGATCTTCGCCCGCATGGAAGCAGAAGCGAAAGGTCAGCAGGAGATCCTCACCCGTCAGGCAGAAGGTATGCGTGCCATCGTGGAAGCAGCCGGCGGCGATGCGAATGCCGCTGTCAAGCTCCTGATCGCAGAGAAGCTCGAAGATCTGGTGGCAATTCAGGTGGAAGCCATCAAGAACATCAAGATCGACAAAGTCACCGTCTGGGACAGTGGTGCCGGTGCCAATGGTCAGACTTCTACCGCAGGTTTTCTGTCGGGCATGATGAAGTCCGTACCTCCGCTGAACGAGCTGTTCAAGCAGGCAGGCATGGAACTGCCGGATTTCCTCGGCAAGGAGCTGGAGGAAGCCGCTGCGGAACGTGCTGCGAAGCTTGCGGCTGAGGCTGCCGGCGAGAACGACGTTCCCCATGTGGAAAGCGAGATCGTTGACGACGCGCAGTAAATCATCCCGAATACCACAAGAACCCCTCATGCTAAGACAGATACCTATATAGAAGTTTTGCCCCTGAGTGTTACAAAGCACTCAGGGGCATTGTGCATATTTATGTTGCTAAGCTAAATCATAATTTATCTGAATTTTTCCAAGTGATATAACTGTTCATCATCGACTTCTGTGATTCCATTCTTAAAGTCATATCCCATTTTTCTATAAAAATTCACCGCAGTTTTTGAGGCTGGTATCTCAATTCTTTTTGCCCTTAAAAAGTATTCGTCTTGCTCCAAAATCTCAAAAATTTTACGACCTATTCCATTGCCTTGATATTCAGGAAGTACAAATACTGTGAAAACACTGCTTTCATCTTCCTTTCCCCAGTATGGACCGATAGCTCCACAGCCGATGATTTTGTTATCATCACATACAACATAGATATTCATCCATTTTGAACGTTCAATTAGATTATCTGCCCTTAAAAAGCTAATATCATTTTCAATGTATTCAGGTGAATAGTCTTTGATATTTGTTGTCCTCAAAGTATAAGCTATCACGTCTGCAAGCTCATTTGCATCATTATTTTGAAATCTTCTTATATTCATTTTCTCATCTCCTAAATTCCGATTTTTGTCAGTAACAATTATAGCACATCATCTCTGTACTGTCAATAGAAACGCCATAGTACTTCTGACCTTGCATCAGAAATACTATGGCGTAAAACTTCTTTATGCGTACCGTTCTTATGTGCGTGAGGGGTTCTTTTTGTTTGCGCAAAAAAGCAGCGGGGGCAAGAGGTCATCCCCCTTGTCCCCTGCTGCCGTTTATCTTGCGACCGGTGCCATCAGGATCCTGCCCTGACCGCGGAACACATTCACCAGACCTTCGCCCGATGCCGCCGAACCGATGAGCGTCTTGGTGGTGCGCTCTACGGTGAATTTCAGCGAATTGCTCCATGCGATCGCCATATTGCCGTCGATCTTGACGACATCATTCGGCTCTGTCAGCTCCATCACGATCAGTTCATCGCGCGGAACAGGGCTTTCGAGAACAGCGATACCCTGTCCGGACAGGCAGTTATTGAAAAGCCCCTCATTGCCGAGTGCCGCAGAGGAGATCGTGGAGCGTGCGACCACTCTCGTGATGACCGTATCCTCGCACGCATAGAACAGCGAATCCTCGATCACCATGCCGTCGCCCCATTTGGAAACATCCTCGAACAAAATGTGCTTATAGGTCGGCTCCAGTACGATCGTACCAACGCCGTGATAGCGCGGTTTGATGGCGCTTTCTCCTGTGACTTTCGAGCCGATGAGCTTCTTGGCGAGGTCGCCGGCGCCCTTGATGTTGGTCGCGGCATCCACATTGCCTGCGATCCACTGCATCGCGCCTGCCTGCACAACGATGCCGTTGCCGTTCAGATTCGCGATGACCTGACGCTTATGCACGTTCATCTGGGAGGCATAGAATTCGTTCATTGCTGTGGTGTGGTTCACGGAAATGTCGCGGTTGTACTCCAGAAGGGAGAAGCAGCCGACCTGCTGGGTAATGCTGCGGCAGTCTGTCTGCTGCATGATGTTGGTTTTTACCATGAGGATCAGTCCTTTCGTTACGCCGGAATATGGCGGTTTTTTTATGTAATCTGTTGACCAGAATTACTGATGTGCTGCCTGAAGCTTCTGCTGCACCTCGGCGAGTGCTTTCTTGGCTTCTTCGTCGCGGATCAGACCGTTCACGATGGAGAGGTAGTAGAACGCTTCCTCCCAGCGCTCGCCAGCCTGTGCCTGCTTTGCGAGTTCACGCGCGGTGTGAAGCACCTCACGGCCCGGCCCGTGATAGATCTCGTACTTTGCGAATGCGGCATTGATCATGTCGCGGTTCGGCGGCACGATGGGCCTGCCGGAAACGTGGGCAATGTGCTGGAGTTCGCCTGCGATCTGCGGCGTATCTGCGAAATACAGGCTCTCATAATAAAATGCGACTGCGCTGGTGTAGTCCTTCCTGTTGACGCACCAGTAGCCGAGATTCTCATAGCAGCGGGCGATGGCGTAGGGCGTGGTGCAGATGGGGAGGGTGTCGCAGATGGTTTCGAGGAGCTTGTCGTCATCGCCCATGAGCTTGTAGACCTCCGCCAGCTCAAAGCGGACATCGGGGTTCACAGGATTGTAGCGGATGGCTTCCTGCAACACGGGGAGTGCCTCATCCAGACGGCGCACATCGACCAGTCCGAATGCATACGCGCCGATAAACAGCGCAAAGTCAAACGGCGCCTTCATCAAGGTCTTGGTCGGGTGGTAGAGGATGTGGTAGAGATTGCTCTCCAGGAGATTGCGGAAGCTGAAGAACCGGCGTTCCGGCGTTTCTGCGAAGTTCGCCAGGATGTGGTCATAGAGCTGCTTTGCGAGTGTGATCGCCTTGGCTGTCTGGCCGCTGTGCAGAAGGGTGGCTGTCTCCTCGTACACCTGATCGAGACGGCGCTCGCCGATGTAGAGCATCTTTCGCATATAGGCATCCTGCTCCGGAGAAAGCTGCTCATACGCGATATCGAGGATCTGGCGCGTGAACGCCTCATCCTCCTTGTATTTCTCCGCCTGCTCCTGCAAATACACCAGATTCTCCGCGGTATCGCCGGTGAGGTGTGCGCGGATCCCGGCGAGGATCTCGTTCTTTTCAGTTTCGGTCATGTGAATGTTCCTTTCGGTTAAAATATAAGCAAAGGGACACCGCCTGAATGCGGCGGCATCCCTTTTCGATTGTTCAAGTCATACCGTTCAAGGGCGTTCCCTTCAGAATCCGCGCTTTGCCAGATCCTTCTTGAACTGTGCGTCGATCTTCTCGCGGCGCTTCTGATCGCGGATCTCCTCCTTGGTCATCGGTCGCGTCGGCATCGAAGCCGAACGGGTTTCACCGCGCTTTTTGGAAGACTTCTTGTTCTTCGGCTTGTACTCCTCGTACTGGATATTCGCGGCAACCGCCTGCTCCTTCTTCTTCTTCGGAGAAACTGCCTGGCCCATGGAGGACAGGACATCCTCGACAGTATCCATGACAGGCTCAGCGACCGGGCGCTCCTGCTGATCGAAGATATTCTCCTTCGGCAGTGCAGCGGACTTCGCCATGGCGTTACGGATGAGGTCGGGCATTTCGTTGGCGTCGTGAACGATCTTGGAAACGTTGACATCAGGCTCGCGTGCGGCACGCTCGGCAGCCTCCTGCTGCTCCTGCTGCTCCATCGCAGCGCGCTTGAGTGCGGAGGTCGAGATCGCCTTGCGCACCATCGGCGGCATATCCTCTGCCTCGTGGCGGCTGCTGATCTTGGAAACATGAACGCCCTGCTGGAGGTTCATGTTTGCGGCAGCGGCAGCAAGGTCGAGAACCGGCTGCTGCGGAACAGGTGCCGGTGCCGGCTGTGTCGGCGGCGTGATGGACTGTACGGTCGGAACGGGCTGAACCGGTGCGGCCGGCTTCGGCTGCTGCGGTGCGGCGTTCTGGATCTGCGGTGCTGCCGGTGTCGGCTGTACCGGTGCCGGCGCAGGCTGAGCCATCATCTGCGGATAGCCCTGCGGCATGGCAGGCTGTGCATAAACGGGCTTGCCGTTCTGGTCGTAGCCCATGAACTGCGGCATCACCATGCCAGCCACCGGCGGCTGTGCATAGCCATAAACCGGCTGACCGTTCTGGTCATAGCCCATAAACTGCGGCTGTGCGAACGGCTGCTGCGGCATACCGGTTGCCGGTGTATGTGCCGCCATCGACGCTGCGGCTGCCGGCGCAGGAGTGGGAGCCGGTGCAGGTGTCGGAACCGGTTCGATCGCCGGTGCCTTCCTGTCAAGTGCATCGCCCGGCTGAATGTACGGTGCAGCCTCTACCTCCGGGATCGGGGACGGATCCGCCATGCCTGCAACGGATGCAAGCAGTGCTTCCACATCGTCCATGACCGGCTCGGAAGGCAGTGCTTCCATCGTGGGTTCTTCCGGAAGTCCCTGCATCTCAGGAACCGCCGGTACCTCAGGCGCAGGCAGCGTTTCTGCTGCTTCTGCGAGTGTTTCTGCAAATGTATCTGCGGCTTCGATCACCGGTGCCTGTGTAGCTTCCGGCTCTGCGGCAATCGCCTCGACTGCCGGTACCTCCACGACCTCAGGCTCCTTCTCGAACGGCGCATTGCCGAACATGGAATCTGCGATCGCATCGAAGCCATCGGTCTCCTCTGCGACATTGAATTCGTCCGGAGAGAATTCCGGTGCCGGAGAAACTTCTGCGGCAAGCGCCTCGATCACCGGTGCCTCGACTGCCGGGACCTCCGGGATCACTGCCTCGGCTGCCGGAGCCTTCGGGAGTGCAAACTGCTGCATCACCGGATCGGAGAGATCCTCCAGAACAGAATCCGGTGTCACACCGCCAAACGGCGGCGCAGCCTGTTCTGCCGGTGCCTTCGGAGCCAGTGCATTGAACTGCGACATCATATTGTCGAGCGCGGCCTCTGCGGACTCTGCTGGAGTTTCGGACGGCGTGCCGAGCAGCTCCGCCGCCAGTGCTGCGGTATCTGCTGCCGGAGCCGGTGCAGGCTTCGGTGCTTCCGGCTTGAGCGAGAACTGTGCGAGCAGTTCGTCCACACTCTCCGTCGGCGCAGGCACAGGAGCCGGTGCAGGTGCCGGATTCAGGGACGGTGCCTGATTCAGCGAACGTACCTCCGGAATGAATGCATTCTCATCCGGTTCAAAATCAGAGGGCTTCGGTGCCTTGATCTTCTGGATCGGTGCGGACGGCGCCTTCAGCGTCGGCACACTGAAGCCACCGGACAGATCGTTGAGGACCTCCGGCTGCTTCTTGGGCGGCTCGGGCTCTGCTGCCGGTACATTGACCGCGAACTGTGCCATGATGTCATCCATCCCCGGAATGACAGACTGCGGCGCAGCAGGCTTCGGTGCAGGTGCCGGCTTCGGGGCCGGTGCAGGCTTGGATGCGACCTGATTCGAGATATTGAACTGTGCGATGATGTCATCGACCGTTTCGGACTTCTTGGTCGGCGCCTGTCCGAATTCCGCCATGATGGCATCCACGGAAACAGGCTTGCCGGAGGTCATGCCGGGAGCCGGTGCGACCGGGATCGGCGGCGGTGTGGCGGGACCTGCGGGCTTCTGTGCTGGAACCGCAAACTGCGCCAGAATATCGCTGGCATCGTTCAGCACCGGTGCAGACGGCGCTGTGGGAACGGTCGGCTGCGGAGCCTTCTTCTCCGGAGCCTTATATTCCTGATACTGCGGTGCAGCCGCAGCAGGGGCCGGGGCGGAAGGCTGTGCGGCAGCAGCACTCTGTGCAGCGGCTGCTTCCTGTGCCTTTGCCTTCTCCTTCTTGCGCTTGGCATCCTTGCGCTTCTGTTCCTGAACTTCTGCGAGGGAAACCATATTGGAATCGTCATGATGTGCCTTCTGGTCTTCCTTCGCCATCTGCTTCATCTGCTTGCTTTCAAGCTTCATGAGCTTCTTGACGAACACGTCGTTGCATTTTCTGCAGGTGACCTGGTCTACAACAGCCATCAGGTCATCGACCGTGCCGGCTGTGCTGAGTCTCGAAACGACATCCGCCTTCGTCAGATTCAACCGGCAGCCGGTCATCTTCTTGTTCTCTGACGCATGGACTACATTGTCCTTCGAGTCCTTATAAAGGTAAAGTAGCATAGCAATCCTCCATTTCCATCTGATATCACAGTATATCAAGGCAGAGAATCCCCCTCTTGATTCTCCTATCTATTATATCATATCACATTTTCACAATAAAATCAACTGTTTTTTAAAATTTTTTCTTCTTTATACTTTAGGTAAACAGAATTAACCATTACAATGCGTTTAAACGTTTATAATATTACATTTCGGATAGCAAAATAGTGCTATTTTTATCAATAAAAAGTTACACGACGACTGTCGAAAAAATATTTCAGAAAATTCTCAAAAAGCCTTGACAATTTGGTCAAAATCATCTAAAATAAAAGTATATACACTCAGGCGATTCCGGTATAGATTATACTGACACCAGCTCTCTATATAATGTATATCGGCTCGCCAGCCGTAAGATGTCCAAATGATGAAGAAAGAAGGATCTGAATGAAAAAACGTTTTGGCACACGGATGATGGCACTGCTGGCCAGTGCAGCCGTCCTGCTGACAGGTCTGAGCGCTCTGCCTGCCAGTGCAGCCGCCGGTGAGGAGCTCGATCCCATCAGCGACAGCGAAAGAAAATTTCCTGACCCCGATACCCTGACAGAAAAAGAGGTCAACTTCGCGAAGGCACTCCAGCTTTCCATGTATTTCTACGACGCCAACAAGTGCGGCAAGTCCAGCGGCAGACTGGAATGGCGCGGCGACTGCCACATGGAGGACGCACAGATCCCGCTGATCCCCATGACGGAGAAGCAGCGCGGCACCAACCTCTCGCAGGAATTCCTCGATGCCCACATGGATGTCCTCGATCCCGACGGTGACGGCTATATCGACCTCGAGGGCGGTATGCACGACGCCGGCGACCATGTCAAGTTCGGTCTGCCGGGTACTTATGCAGCCTCTACTTTGGGCTGGGGCTACTATGAGTTCCGCGATGCCTACAAGGATTCCGGTCAGCAGGAGCATATCGAGGATATTCTCCACTGGTTCAATGATTTCTACCTCAAGTGCCTGTATTATGACGAGAATGACGAAGTTCTCGCATTCTGCTATCAGGTCGGCGAGGGTAACATCGACCACAACTACTGGGTTTGCCCGGATCTTCAGGGTTCGTGGCTGCTCGATTTCGAGCGTCCGGCTTACTTTGCAACGAAGGAAACTCCGGCTTCTGATATGTGCGCAGGCGCAGCAGCATCCCTTGCGGTGAACTACCTCAACTTCAAGGACACTGAGCCGGAATATGCCGAGGAATCCCTCAAGGCTGCAAAGGCACTGTACAAATTCGCCAAGGAATCCCACACCGAGCGCAAGCTCGTCAATACCGGCAGCGACCGTGAGCTGACCGAGGAGGAGAAGAAGGCCGCAGAGGAATACGATCCGGACGATCCCGATGCTGTTAACAAGGGCAACGAGAACACCACGATGGAAGTCACCTCCCTCGGCTTCGACGGCGGTTTCTATACGTCCTCCTATGACTACGATGAACTCTCCTGGGCAGCGGTATGGCTGTATTACTGCACCGAGGAGTATGACTACATCACCGACATCATCGATGTCGATGAATCCGTCACCTACGACAACGGCGGTCATCCGTACAAGGGCTGGATCCGCCGCATCATCACCGATACCGGCAGATGCTGGCAGAACATCTGGGTTCACTGCTGGGATACAGTCTGGGGCGGCGTTTTCGCGAAGCTTGCACCTGTCACCAATATCCGCCGCGACTGGTACATCTTCCGCTGGAATCTGGAATTCTGGTCGGGTATGAACGAGCAGGAGCTTGCCGCAAATGAGAAATCCGGCGGTCTGCCTCCGGCTGTCACCATGCACAAGTATTTCGGTCTGGACGACGAACTCTGGAACACCAACATCACCGCCGAGGAGATCAAGGATCTGCCGGAAGCACAGGGCGCTTACCTCGCCAAGACACCGGCTGGCTTCGGTATGCTGAATGAATACGGTTCCTGCCGTTATGACACCGCAGCACAGCTTTGCGCTCTGGTTTACGCCAAGGAGACCGGTGATGACGTATTCGTTGACTGGTGTGCAGGTCAGATGAGCTACATCTGCGGCAACAACCCGATGGGCAGAGCTTACATCGTTGGTTACGATCTGGAGGACGGCGCGTGCCATCCGCACCATCGTGCTTCCCACGGCTCTACCACACAGAATATGGACGATCCGGTCGATCAGACACACGTTCTCTGGGGCGCACTGGTCGGCGGCCCGGACAAGTCCGACTGGCACCGCGATATCACCAAGGATTACGTTTACAACGAAGTTGCTGTTGACTACAATGCAGGCTTTGTCGGCGCTTGCGCAGGTCTGTATTACTACATCGGCAAGGAGCGCGGCGACAAGCCGGTCGAGAACTTCCCGCCCTCTGAGCAGGAACTCAACGGCGGTGTCCCGATCACCGAATTCACACTGAAGGCCGCTGTCGGCAGAGAGGATGACGACTCCACACAGGTTCTCATCGAGATCGACAACCACACGTCCCTGCCGCCTCGTTTCCTCGATGGCATCGACGTTCGCTTCTATTTCAACATTTCCGAGATGCTCGAAGCCGGTTACACCTTCGACGATCTCCTGTTCAATCCGCAGTACGATTCCCTGTCCTCCAATACCAACGGCAAGGACGAAGTGACCTACAAGGTCGAGCAGTACAACGACAAGGGCGACTGCTATGTCGAGCTGCACTGGCCGCAGAGCCGTTTCTACGGCAAGGAGCAGTATCAGTTCGCACTCGTGAACTCCGCTTACGTCAAGATCTGGGATTCCTCCAACGACTACAGCACCGGTCAGATCCCGAAGGCCGATGACCTCGGTCTGGAACTCGGTCAGGCACCGCAGTTCACGGACGTTGTGACCATGTATGTAGACGGCAAGCAGGTATGGGGCATTGCGCCGGAGGATGCACCGCAGCCGGATTACATTGATCCCGATGCGACACAGCCGGCAACGCACGTTGCATCCGGCAGCACCCTCTGCGGCGATGTCAACTGCGACAAGATCGTGGACATCATGGATGTCATCGCGCTGAACAAGTACCTCCTCGGCGCGGACACGCTCTCCGACGACGGTAAGGCCAACGCAGACGTTGACCTCAACAAGGAACTGGACACCACCGACTCGCTGAATATCCTCAAGTGCGTCGTGGAACTGACCACGCTTCCGGTCAAATAACAACTCACAGCCGCTTCCCGATGTTTGGGAAGCGGCTGTTTTTTGAGTATTGAGAAAAGCTCAGGAACGCAAAAACCCCTCCGATGCCGAAGCACCGGAGGGGATGATCTTTCGCAACCGCCTTGCCGTCATATAGAGAATAAAACCAAGCGTTCCCGCAAGGTGGGTATCCGCCTGAAAGTCTCTCGCTCCCAACGTCTGCTGACGGCTGTAAACAGCCGGGCAGGAGGTCTGCAATCCTCGATCAGAGCATCAGATTCCCGTAAAGTAAGTGTTGGATTATAATAACTATAATTACTCGAACAAGGCAGTCATCAAGCTTGTGTTACTCGGCGTCCTCGTCCTCACCCTCGAGCATCTGCGAGATGCGCTCGATGAAGATATTGCCGATGCGCTCGTATTCTTCGTCATTATCAATGGTTGCGAGGAATTCCTCACCGTTCTCCTCGCCGACCTTCAGGATGACAAGCTCTGTGTCCTCCTCGATGACAGCTTCCGGATCCTCGGTGTAGGGAACCAGTGCGTAATAAACCGTACCGTTCTCCTCCATAATATCCATCAGTTCAAATTCATGTTCATTGCCTTCCTCATCGGTCAGCGTGAAAATTTCCGGTGTGTACTCTTTTTCGTCCATGCTTTGCTCCTTCCAAATGCCTTTCGGAACCTTTCCGTTCCTTCTGTTACTATTATACTATACTTTCACCAAAAAATCAAGAGGTAAAAATGATTTTTTTAGGAAAATTTTGTGATAAGCCAAAGAATGGCTATTTTGCGAAATGTTTTGCATGAATAAAATCTGCGGACAATTTGAACGGATCGAACTGAATGTCCACATTGCCGGCTGTCGCGATGCAGTAGCGGTTCTTATAAAACAGCGGCACAAAGCAGTGCGTGTCGATGATGAGCTTCTCGATCGACGCGGAAAGAGCCGCTGTATCGGCCAAATTGATGGGCTTGGCAAGTCCGTTCATCAGCGCCGTGATGTCCACGCTCTCCGGCATTCCGAGCATTGCCGCGCGATCCGTGTAAGCCGCCAGCGCATCATAACAGCCGCCGCGTTCCGGTGTCATGCTGTAGAGCGCGATGGCGTAATCCCCCGATGCCAGCCGCGATGCGAATTCATCCGGCGAAACGGTCTCGATGCCGATATAATACCCGAACAGATCCTGCCAGTTCTGCGACATCGCCAGCAAGGCCTCCGTATCCGGCAGTGTACTCGGCACCATCACGCGGATGGCATTCATCGTGCCGATGCCAAGCTCCTGCGCCGAGCCTGCGAACAATTCCACCGCCTTGTCCGGATCGTAGGGCAGCGCCAGCGGTTCATCCGCCTGGATCTCGCGGTACGACGTGCCCAGCAGTTTCACCGCCGGCGGGATCAGCCCATATGCGGCCGAAACGTCCTCGCCCAGCATCGGTTCGAGCGCCTCGCGGTCGATGCTCATAGCCAGCGCCTGCCGGAGATCGTCGTCCTTCAGGATCTCATTGTCCGGATTGAAGATCAGCCCCATCGTGGTCGCCGCCGCCGACTGGACATTGTAGTGCGTATCGTGCATCTGCGCCTTCGGATAGCGGTCAGTCAGCAGGACATCGGCATTCCCTTCCGCAAAATCCGTTTCCGCCGCATCGCGCGTGTGCATGATGTTGAATTGCAGGCTGCTGGGGAACACGTCGTCCGGATCGTGGTAGTGCTTGCACTTCCGGAACGTCAGAAAATTGCCGGAGCTGTACTGGTCATAATTCCACTGCGTCAGATAAAACGCGCCGTTGCAGAGATAGGTGTCCGCATCCAGTCCGTAGCGTCCGTCCGTGGACTCAAAGAACTCCTGATTGCACGGCACGGCACACGTCTGGCACAGGCGCGACAAAAAATCCGGATCCGGATACTCCAGCTCGAACATCACCGTATTGCCGTCCGGCGCAGAAACGCCCAGGTACCGGGCTTCCTGCTCGCCTGCCATGATGGCGGACGCATTCTTGATGCAGCGGAAGTCCTCCGCGTAGGGCGAGCGCATCGCCGGATCCGCAATGCGCCGGAACGCGAACACATAATCGCGGGACGTCACACGCTCCGGACGGTCGGCATCCATATTCTTGCTGAACCAGTACGCATCGGAGCGCAGGGTGAAGGTATACACCAGCCCGTCGCCGGAGATCGTGAAGGTTTCCGCACCGGCCGGCACCGGTTCCCCGGCATCATCGAAGCGCATCAGACCTTCCATCGTGTTGCGGATGACGATCTCCGCGTTCTCATTCTGCGTAAACTGCGGATCCAGGCACTCCGGATCTCCCGGCAGCACCGTCGTGAACAGATATCCGGCGCCCGTGTCCTCCTCCTGTGAGGCGCATCCGCCCGTCATCAGCAGCACCGCACCTGCCAGCAGGATCCCCGCCCATCTGCGGGCCCGCAGCCGGGCCCTGAAACTGTTTCGCATGGTATCTCCTCTATCTTTTCTTTTTTTAAAAATTTGATGATTTTTGAAATCGCTTACTTTATTATTATACCATCCCAGCAGGCGCTTGGCAACTGTTTTCGATTGGATTTTTTTATTTTTCTTTAAAAAAACTATTGACAAATTATGAACTCTGTGCTATAATGAAGCAAAAGAAAGAGATAGAATGAAAGTCAGCCGCATGGAGTTTAGGGAAATGTATCTTGAGAACCGGTCTCTTACGGCATTCCGGGGAGCATCGTCTTCTCATGACAAGGAGGGATTCTTTTATGAAACGCAACAACACTAACATCAAAGGTTTTACGCTGGTTGAGCTGATCGTCGTGATCGCGATCATCGGCGTACTCGCTGCAATTCTCGTTCCGTCTATGTTGGGGTTTGTAAAAAAAGCACGATTTGCCAATGCAAATTCTACCGCCAAAGGCTTGCTGAACGCTGCGATGCTCGCGTGCCGTGAAAATGACGTATCCCATCCGATCGCCAACGGCATCTACGGCAAGTCCACTTCCAATTTCACCGAAACCGAAGCTGAAAACGCTGCGCTCATCAAGCGCTACGTCGAAGCGTACTATACCAATATCGACAGTATGTCATGGGCTGTCTGGGTACAGGATGACGCCCCCGTCGCGACCTGTGTCGCGAACAGCGAGGACGACTTCTACCTCGGCACCTACCCGAACGCGAACTATGTTCCCAAAACACTCCGTCAGGAAACTTACGAAAAAGCTTTGAATTATGCCAAAACAGGTTCCTGGAATTGACCGGTCGGCATAATCCACAAATCAAAGTCAGTATTTTTGTAAAAAAAGCGGTGCTGAAAACCGCTGTAAATGGTTGACTTTTCATCAAGAAAATGTTATACTATAATTGTGAATGAAATTTGAACTCCATGCGACTGAGAGGTGCATAGCAATGAATCATAAAGTAAAGGGCTTCACTTTAATCGAAATGATCGTCGTTGTAGCGATCATCGGTATCCTGCTTGGCGTGCTGACACCCGCCATGTGGAATTACTATCGCAGATCCCGCATTCAGGCGGCGAATTCGGATGCAAAGATGGTCTATAATGCTGCACAGACTGCTGTGCAGAAGTATATCGGCATCGACCGTGTCAATGATCCGGACAGCGGTCTGAGCGGTGCCGTTGTCATCGCATACAACTACCCGGTCACAGGACAGATGCGCAACACCGCAGCCGGCAACAATCTCCCGGCAACCAACGCAACAGATGACACCATCAGCGAGGCCGCTTGCCAGGATGTGGTGGATTCCGTAAACAGAACCGTTTCCGGCGCTTCTGAGATCTGCTGGATGGTGAGCCTTGATAAGTATATCGTAAAAGCCGCTGTTGCAGCGGAAAACGCAACTGCTTTGCACGTTGGCTATTATTCTGCTGATAAGCAGTTTGCAACCATGGATGATCCGCGCCAGGCATATCAGGATGTAGCCAAAACACGTCTTGAGGAACTGACAACGCACTATAACACGCTGTCCTGAGTCAACATCAGCGACAAAACTGACACAAACACAAATCCAACGAAAAAGCTGACAAATTCTGTCGGCTTTTTCTGCGTTTATATGGCTTTGGTGCAGTTCGGACAGTTTATTCGACAAGATCGCGCAAATGCCGTGTAATTTCAACATACGCAAACATAGGGGGAAATGAACATGAAACGAAGAATTGCAGCCATTCTGGCAATGAGTATGCTTCTGACAAGTGCTTGCGGCAGAATGCCGGAGCAGACGGAGAGCCAGCCGCTTACTGGTGAGACCGAGCAGATCGCTGCGACAGAAGCTTCCGACGACGAAACAACAGACGAACAGACCGAAGCTGACACCACCAGGACTTCCACCACAAAAAAGCCCGACGCTACGACAAGATCCAGCGAAACGAACACCAGCGGCACCACGGCTGCATCTTCCGAGACCACAAAGGCGACCGCTGCCTCCAGCACCGGCAAGACCAATTCCTCCGGTACGGCTTCTGCCGGTCATTCCGGCGGAAACTCCGGCAGCAATTCCGGTTCCGGCGGTAATTCGGGAAATTCCGGCGGTTCTAAATCCACCACCAAGTCCGGCACTTCCACGACCAAGGCCGCTACCACAAAGGTCACAACCGCCAAAGCCACCACATCGACCACCAAAGCTACGACACAGGCCACGACCGTCGCTCCCACACAGCCGGCAACGGCTGCGCCGACCGAGCCGCCGGCTCCTTCCGAGGGCGTGACCAAGATGGTCAACAACGTCATGGTCGTCAATTCCGGCACCGACCACCCCCGCGCACTGGAGGTGTTCTACGGCAACTACAACACCGGCACGCGCTACGCCCAGACGCTCAACAGCTACAAGGCTTCCCTCGGCGACGCGGTCAATGTCTGGTGCATGGTCGTTCCGACGTCGCAGGCATACTACACCCCCGCCGACATCGCCGGCCAGTACGGCAGCCAGCTCGACCAGTATAACAACATCGCCGCAAATTTTGACGGTGTGACGGGTGTTCCGGTGTATGAGGCGCTGGATGCGCACAAGGGCGAACAGACCTACTCCCGCACCGACTATCACTGGCAGCCGCTGGCAGCTTACTACGCAGCAGAGCAGTTTGCGGCCTATGCCGGGGTTCCCTATGCGCCGCTGGACACCTACGAATCCGTCACCCGTGAGGGCTACGTCGGCGCGTTCTATCGCGTCAACAAGGTCACGGAGCTGGGCAGCTATCCGGAGCCGTTCACCTACTACAAGCCGGCCAACCTCGATGCCTGCACCTTCACCTATTATAATACCGCATTCGGCGGTGCGCATCAGGGCTCGCTGTTCTTCGAGAACAACAGCGTCGCTGCCAGCTACACGGTGTTCGTCGGCACGGATGAATGCATCCTGGAGGCCGATACCAATGTCGAAAACGACCGTGTCCTCGTCATTTTCAAGGACAGCTACGGCAACGCGCTCGTGCCGTTCCTGACGCAGTCCTTCTCGAAGATCTACCTGTGCGACTTCCGCTACTTCGACCGCAACGCCATCAGCTTCATTCAGGAAGTCGGCGCGACCGATCTGCTCTTTGCGCTCTCCACCGTGGCTGTCACGACTTCCGCCAAGGTGGACAAGGTCGCCAATAATATGTATAAGTAATGCCTCCGAAAGCACTTTTCAACAAAAATCGCCGCCGTTTCCCTCTCATTTTGGGGAACGGCGGCTTTGTGGATTTGTGGAATTCTCCCTGTTCAAACTGTGGAAATCCCCTTTGATCCGGCAGATCTCCGGCTTTTTCGCAGAAAGTGTTTATCCTGAAATTTCGCGATTTTTGGGGATGAACGTTTATTCCCATCTACAATTCGTAAATCCGCCGGAAATCTTTTCAACATTTTCCGACAAAGGCTTGTCTGCGTAAGTTTTCCACTCTTTCAACAGACTTTTCCACATCCATGTGGATGGAAACACTGGGTTTTTCACGATGTTTTCAACCTCCTTGTGGAAAGATGCGTGGAAAGATTTGTTTACGGCTTGTATATGTGCCACAAAATTGCCTATACTACTGGAAAATCATTGTATTTTTCAAGGAGGATCCGCTATGTTGAAAGGTGTCAATCACAAGGTCATCGAGGTCAACCGTCCGGACAGTCTGTATTTTGAACGTGCCGTCTTTTACCTGCGTCCCGAAGCCGACGACATCCCCACGCACGCCGCCCTGCGCGAAACGGAACAGTATTTCACCGGTCAGATGCGCCGCCGAAGCTGGCTGCGGCGCTGGCTGTGGTTCCTGCTGGGGGCGGCCGCTTCCGCCGGTGCCTTCGCGCTGGCCGGAAAGCTCGGACTGGCCGGATAGGGTGCAGGATCTCTTGGTTTTTCCGAAGTCCCGGTGCATTTCGCGTCGGGACTTTGCCTATTTGCACAAGAAAACGCACCGTTCGCCTGCCGTTCTTTAAATTTTTGGCAAGGTTGCAAAAAACACTTGTAATTTTTTTGTAACCATGATATAATAGAATCGTATGAGAATATCCATGAATCGAGATACATTTATTATATTGATCGAAAGGTGAATCGTATGCCTGAAAAAGAGAATATGATCATCGGCAGAAACCCCGTCCGCGAAGCCCTTCGCAGCGGCACGCCGATCGACACTTTGTATATCAGCCAGGGCAGCGGCGGTCTGAGCGAGATCGTCGAGCTGGCCCGTGAGCAGAATGCGGTCATCAAGACCGTGAACGACCAGAAGCTCTCCCAGATGGCGGACGGCGGTGCGCACCAGGGCGTCATCGCATTCGGCGCAGTCGCTTCTTATGCAAGTCTGGAGGATCTCCTCGCTGTTTCCGCGAAGAAGGGCACCAAGCCCTTCCTCATCATCTGCGACGAGATCGAAGACCCCCACAACCTCGGCGCCATCATCCGGACGGCGGAAACTGCCGGTGCGGACGGTGTGATCATCCCGAAACGCCGCAGCGCTGCCCTCACGCCGACCGTCTACAAGACCTCTGCCGGTGCCGCAAGCTGGCTGCCGGTCGCAAGAGTCCCCAATCTCGGCGCCGCCATCGACCAGCTCAAAAAAGCCGGCGTCTGGATCTACGGCACCGATATGAACGGCGAACTTTACACGAATACACGCTTCGATGACGGCGGTGTTGCGCTCGTCATCGGCTCGGAGGGCAACGGCATGAGCCGCCTGATCCGCGAAAAATGTGACTTTCTCGTCAAGCTCCCCATGATGGGCAGGATCACCTCCCTCAACGCATCTGTTGCAGCCGGGATCTTTATGTATGAGGTCGTAAGACAGAGAAATGCGTGAACATTTCTGATTTTCACCATCCCATCAGAAAGGATGAATTCATAGATCTATGGATAACAACGAACAGCAGGATCTGACTCTCGAATCGATCCTCGATGAGTTCGGCGACGAGAACGCCGCACCGCCGGAACCGGAGCTTTCTCCGAAGGACCGCGCGGTCGCCGAGGCGCTTGCCCATGCACAGGGTTCCCAACCCATGCGCCCGGAAAGCCGTCCCAAGAAAAACGCCAAGCGCACCAAGGTCAGCTTCCTGCAATCGGAACACTCCGATGCGGAACAGATGCCGATGCGCGTGAACGTTCCCTCCGGTCAGACCAGGCCGGAGCCGCCGTCGGATCCGCCCATCCGGAATTTTTCCGACGACTCCCCCAAGATCCGCCGCATGAGCGATTCCACCCGTGCGCGTGAGATCGAGAAGATCAAGAAGAAAAACAAAAAGAACAAAAAAGCCAACGTCGCGCCGGAGGAACAGCCCTACGCCAAGGAACGCCCCGAAGGCGACTATATGTACACCCAGATCCACGGTGCCAAGCGTGCGCAGAAGCGCAAAAAAGTCAAGCGCACCCCCGACCTCGGTGCAGCCGGTACGGAAACCATCAGCCTGAATGTCCGCGATGTCGTTTCCGTCAAGCAGCTTCCCGAACCGGAGCCTGTCCAGCCGATCGAAGTCGAACCGGCGCCCCGCGCTGCCAAGACCAGCATCGACCTGTCCAATACCGCAGTTCTCGATCCCAACGAGATCGACATCACCATCAAGCGCTCCAAGGAGGAAGCCGAAGCCCTCACCCAGAAACGCCGCGAGATCATCAACAAGATGGAGCTCTCCACCGTTTCCGACATCCGCGGCGACATCGCGGAACTCAAGAGCGCGATCGGATTCCGGATCTTTGCGCTGGCGGTCGTGTTCATCATCAGCGGTCTGCTGGTGGTCGGCACACTCTGGAATTTCGTCTGGATCATGGAGATGAACGCCGTCATCGCTGCGATCATCCAGTTCCTTCTGGCGGCAGCGGCCGCGATCGTCTGCCTGCCGGTGCTGAAAAACGGCTTCCGCAGACTGCTTTCGTTCCAGGCGGACACTGACAGTGTAGCAGCCGTCGCATTCGCCGGATGCAGTGCGGTCACACTCGTCAATGCGGTGCTTTCCGTCATGCAGGCGGAAACGCTCCCCTGCTATCTTCCCTGCGCAGTTCTGGCGCTTTTGCTGCATTCTGTCGGCAAAATGCTCATCATCAGCCGGGAACTGACCAACCTGAAGCTTGCCACGAGCCACGCCAATTGCAGCGGCGTGACCATCGTGGAGGACGAGCAGCGTGCCGATGCACTGGCTCGCGGTGTTCTGGGCGATTTCCCGATCCTCGCAGCCATGCGGCACACGGATTCGCTCATCGACTTCCGGAAATACACCTATTCTGCCGACCTTGCGGATAAATTCTGCCGCATCGCCGCACCCCTGACGACCATCGGTGCGCTGGGTGCTGCCGTTGCACTGACTCTGCTCAAAGCCGAAAGCGTCGCTTACGGACTGCAATTGTTCTCGATGCTGGCGGTTGCCGCAAGCTGTGCGTCCATCACGTTCGTCGTGAACCTGCCGCTGTTCAACGCAACGCGCAGCATGGCGAAAAACGGCGCTCTCCTGCTGGGATACCAGAGCGTGGATGATTTTTACGACACCAATGCCATGATGATCGATGCCGCTTCCCTCTATCCGGAGGGTTCGGTGCATCTTGCCGGTGTGAAGATGTTCTCCAATGTCAACATGGAGGAAACCCTCCTGGCTGCCGCAAGTCTCGCGACACACGCTGGCAGCGTCATCCGCACGGCATTCGGTGAAGTGCTGGAAGGCAAGGAAAATCGCCTGTATCCGGTCGAAAATTACGTTTATGAGGATTCGCTCGGACTGTGCGGCTGGATCCACAGCCAGCGTGTCCTGCTTGGCAGCCGCGACCTGATGAAAGCCCACAACATCGAGGGACTTCCCTCCCGTGCGAGGGAAGCCGAGATGGTCGGCCCGAATCAGGAAGCTGTGTATCTGTCCGTTTCCGGCAATCTTTCGGCAATTTTCCTCGTGGAACTGCGTGCCGACCGTCTGGTGAAATTCTGGACAAAGCACTGTGCCAAGCGCGGTGTCTGCCTGATCCTGCGCAGCGTGGATCCGATCATCACCCTAAACCGCATCGCATCGACGTTCGAGATCCCGGCTTCCATGCTCAAGATCATCCCGGCACGGATGCACAAGGAGTACGACAAGGAGACCGCACCGGTCGAGAACATGAGCGCCTCCATGGCGTGTACCGGCGGTTTTTCGAGTCTGGCACACCTCATCATCGGCACAAAGGTGCTCCGCCGCACCGCCATGTTCGGCATTTTCGTGCAGGCAGTCGCTGTTCTGCTGGGCATCGGCCTGGTGCTGATGGAGTCCATCCTCGGTCTGGGACTGACACCGGCAGGAATGCTGATCTTCCAGATCGTGACCTCGCTCCTGACCATCCTGACGGTCAATATCCGGCGCACTTACTGATTTTTACGAAGTGGAAACGGGGGCTTGCACCGCTTCCACTTCTTGTATTATACTACGCGCTATTGCAAATCGTAATAACGATTTGCAATCCGCCGTCTTTGACGGCGGGGCGGCACTGTGTGCCGCTAAGCGCTTCGTTTATACGCCCTCTGCCAAAGCCACATAGTGGCTTTGGCGGCTGCTGCGCAGCCTGCAAAGCACAACGTGTTGTGCTTTGCAATAGAGGGCAGTATATACGATTGGATGATACCCTACAGACAGAACAGAAAGGAGATGCGATATGGCAGACCTGCCAAAACCGCATAAAAAGCCCACAAACGGGCAGGATCGCCCTTACGACGAGCTGCGCCGTGAGGAAGCCATCCGCAAAGCCCGCGCCGCACGTTCGGCACAGAAGAAACCCACCGGCAAGGAACGCTTCGCCAGCGATACCGAAACCATCAGCGTTCCGCCGGAGATCTACCGGGAACAGGAATATCCGGAAAATGGCTACCGTTCGCCGGAAAGCCGCCGCCCCGCGCAGGGAAATTACCGGGATCCCGAGAGCGATTACGGCATCCCCGACGGCTATGATCCTTACGAAATGCCCCGTCCGCGCCGGAAAGCCCCGCGCCGCAATGACGGCTACCGTCCGCCGAAAGCGTCTTACTATGACGATGATTACGAAGAACCGCGCCGCCCGAAGAAACGCAAACGCCGCAGACGGCATCGTTCCTCCTGCATCGGGCGCATCATCCGCGGCGCTGTGATCTTCCTGGCGTCCATTTTTGTACTGTATTCCGGCGTTTCGCTCGCGCTCATCTCGCGCCTCCAGAAAGTCCCGGAAGCCCCGCGCACCGTCACGACCGGCTCCATCGGCAATGCCAACTACACACGGACGATCCTGCTCATCGGTACGGATTCGCGCGATCTTTCGCAGGAAAGAGGACGCTCCGACTCCATGATCCTGCTCACGCTCAATGACGCGACGCACGAGATGTACATGAGTTCGCTCATGCGTGATGCCTACGTCGCGATCCCCAACCGCGGCTATGATAAACTCAACGCGGCGTATTCCTACGGCGGTGCGGAGCTGCTCATGGATACCATCGAGCGCAACTACGACGTGAGCGTGGATGATTACATCTGCGTCAGCTTCACCGGATTTGCCGGCATTATCGACGCGTTCGGCGGCGTGGAGATCACCCTCAGCGATGCCGAAGCCAACGCCGTCAATGTCATCCTCCAGAGCGAGGTCAATGAACTCATGGGCGACGATCCCATGGCGGATTTCCTGCCGTCCGGCGGCACCTACAATCTGTCCGGAAAACAGGCGCTTTCCTATGCGCGGATCCGTTACGTCGGGAATGCGGACTTTGAGCGCACCTCCCGTCAGCGCGAGGTCATGACGCAGCTGCTCCGGAATGCCAAGCGCCGTGCCGCGACCGCTGTCCCGAAGCTCGTTGATTCCGCGCTGCCGCGCGTTTCCACGAATATGAATACCGGAGAACTGTACCTGCTGTCCCTGCGGATGCCCTTTGCACTTGGCTATGATATGCGCCAGCAGCAGATCCCTGCCGACGGCACATGGAGTGCTGCCGATATCGGCGGCGTGTCCGTTCTCCAGATCGACACCAATGCCAATCAGGCTCTCCTGCGCGATACCGCTTACGCCTCCCGCAGGTCAGCATCGGAGGAATGACCATGAAACGTTTGATCCTTGTTTCCGCCGCGATAGCCCTGTTTCTGACAGGCTGCGGCTCAAAATCCAGGCAGCAGGACATTTCCCTGCCGGACAATGCCGCCGAAGCGACTGTCCCTGCGGAAACCGAAACCACTCCGCCGCGCCCCATCGCCGAACGTGCCGCAGAACTGCAAAGCGCCGGTGATACGCATATTTTTGACGAGCAGGGCGTCCTTTCCGATGAGGAAAAGGAACAGTACAACAACTACCTCGAATGGCTCGCGAACATCCGCCAGATCCGGACGGCGGCGGTCATCACCGATCAGCTTGGCGGCAAAACACCGGAGGATTTCTCGGCGGAATACTACCACACGCTCTTTGGCACCGCACCCAACGGCTTCCTGCTGCTCATCAACAACGACACCAACCGCGATTATGTTTACTGCGAAGGTGCGTGCAAAACCTACATCAGCTCCGATCTTGCCATCGCCAAGGCAACACCCTTCCTCATCGAGCAGAAATACGCCGATGCGCTGGAGATCCTGCTGCCGGTCGGCGAGATGGTGCCCGACCGCGTACTGGATCGCTGCGGCGCCCTCACGCCGGAACAGGTCGAGGAACTGCGTGCGCTTGCGGATCCGGGTGATTCCCGATATTGCGTGCTTTTCACAAAGGAAGCCCCGTCTGCCGAGGGCGTGACCGAAGCCGTCCCGACAGAAACCGAAGCGCCGGACACTGCCGAGCCTGAAGCAGCATCCGACGAAACGTCTGCACCGGACAATGCGGAGGCAGACGCTCCCGAAACAGCTGAGACCGGCGATCCCGATGCCGAAACAACGGCCGCGGAATCCCCTGCCCCCGAACCTGCACCGGCAGAGCTGAAAACATTCGCCGACGATGTCTGCCGGCAGAACGAAGCCGACCGCCTGCTGGTGATCGACGCCGCCCATTCCTTCGCCTGGATCGCCGGGAAGGAAGATGAAGCGCTTTCTGCCGAAATTCAGGCGGTTTTGCGGACAGACGGTGCATTCGCTGCCGCAAAGCTGTATTATGAGAGGGTGCTTCCGTAAACAGGAAATTGTTAAATTTCCACAAAACACTGTACAAACCGCGCCAGATATGTTATAATGAAGGGAGAACTTTTTTCGGGGTGCATCCCCGTTCCCATACAAAGGAGGAACCAACTATGCAACAGGAGATCCAGAAACTGCTCGACAGCACCGGAAAGGTCATCATCGGTAAGGACGAGACCGTGCTGCAGGCCATCATCGCCATGCTTTGCGGCGGTCATGTACTGCTTGAGGACGTCCCCGGCGTCGGCAAAACGCAGCTGGCAGCAGCGCTCTCGAAATCCGTCGGCGGCGAATTCCACCGGATCCAGCTTACCCCCGACATCATGCCCTCCGATATCACCGGTTATTCTGTTGTCAATCAGCAGGACGGTTCGCTCGAATACCGCCCCGGTGCGGCAATGTGTAACTTCCTGCTCGCCGACGAGATCAACCGTGCTTCCCCGAAGGTGCAGTCCGCACTGCTGGAGATCATGGAGGAGCACCAGATCTCCCTCGACGGTCAGACGCACATCCTGCCGGAACCGTTCATGGTCATCGCGACGCAGAATCCGGTCGAAACCTACGGTACCTACCACCTGCCCGAAGCACAGATGGATCGCTTCTTTATGAAGATCTCCATGGGCTACCCCACCCTGCAGGAGGAAATTGCCATCCTCGACCGCAACGGTGAGCAGAATCCCATCAAAAATATCACCGAGCCTGCCCTCACGACCGCACAGATCATGGATCTGCAAAAGCGTGTCAATGATGTGCAGGTGTCCGACAGCGTGAGAAATTACATCATCGCGCTCGTTCATGCAACGCGCGACAGCGATCTGACCGCGCTCGGCGTCAGTCCCCGCGGCTCCATCGCCTGCTTCAAGGCTGTCCGCGCATCGGCGTTCGTCCACGGCAGAAGCTTCGTCACACCGGACGATGTCAAGTCCCTTGCCGTTCCGGTTCTCGCGCACAGGATCCTTCTGTCGCCGAAGGGCCGGAATCAGCTCGGCTCTCCGGAAGCCCTCGTGCGTCAGCTGCTCGAATCCACCCCCGTTCCCACGGGTGCATAAGCCATGAAGCGGCACAACTCGAAATTCCGTGTCGTCCTCGACCGCATCAAGCTTGTCCTTGCCCTGCTGACAATGCTGCTCATCACCTACCTGTTCACATTCTACCTGGACGCGGACGTAGGTGTCGTGGTGTTCGCATTCCTGCTCTTTGCACCAGCGCTTTCGGCACTTCTGGCATGGGTGGCTTCCCGGCGCATCCGGCTGACGATGCAGTCACCGGATACCGTCCAGAAAGGCTGTCATTTCGCCGTCAATGTCAAAGCGGAAGCAGTCGGACGGCTGCCGGTCCCGTTTCTGAAACTCCGGCTCGGCACGGATGCCAATTTTCTTCCTGACGACGACCGCACGGTCCAGAGCGCGATGACACCTGCGGAAGTCCTGGAGATCCCGATGGGCTACAGTGCCTCCCACGCCGGAAGCGGCTCCCTCTGGGTGGAAACGCCTGTGATCGAGGATTACTTAGGGCTGTTCCGGTTCAGGATCCGGCAGCTTCCGGATCAGCTGCGCGTCGGCGTGATCCCGTCGATCCCGTCGCTGACCGGTGCAAACGTGATGCTTCGCACTGTCAGTGATGTGGTCCTGACCATGGACGAGGAGGAGGAGGAATCCTCAGCTTCGTTCACGAACCAGAGCCTACCGGGCTATGTACATCGCGATTATGTCCCCGGCGACAACCTCCGGCGCATCAACTGGAAGCTTTCTGCCAAGCGCAACAAGCTCATGGTGCGTATGGATGAAGCCGCATCGGCTGTCCGTCCGACCGTCATTCTCGACCTTCGTCCCGAAAGCGGAGAGGAAGGCCTGAAACGGCGCGACACCATGCTGGAGGGCGCACTTGGATTCCTGATGCTGCTGGTGCGGCAGGGCGTGCCGTGCAGTCTGCGCTATGCGACCGACGGCGCCTGGAAATGCATCGAGCTTGACAGCGAGGATGCCGTCCGCATTGCTGCTGTGGAGCTTGCTTCTGCGGACTTCATGAACAGCGGCAGCCGGCTCGATCCGTCGGCACTCACCGAAAAAGCCGGCGCTTATATGATTTTCACCACGCAGCCGGACGAACCCCTGGATGCGCAGCTCCACACGCTGAAAAACGAGGGCTACGTCTGCTGTGTATTTCCCGTATTTCCCGAAATCCCGGAGCTTTCCGGTGCGGATGCCCTGTGGCAGCTGTCGGAGGATCTCTCCATGACGGCTGTCCGGAAGTGAGGTGCGGCGTATGTGGGAAAAATGCAAAACACTGTCGCAGCACCCTGCGGCAAAGGCGCTCGCAAAATTCTGCGGCGATCCGGTACAGCTGTACTCCGTGTTCCTCATCATGACCGCGATGTACTACTACCACGAGTCCTTCAGCTGGCTCTACACGGTCATTGCACTGGGACTCTCCTTCGTACTGATGCGGTTTTATGATTTCGTCGCAAAACGCCGGCTGCTCGGCCCCCTGTGCTATGTCATCTTTCTGGCACTCGGCCTGTACGCCACCGGCATGATCACCAATCTCGGAAAGCAGAGCTACCCCATCAGCTTTATGGTGTGGTTCCTGACACCGCAGAGCGTTGTGGACTTCTCGATCCACTACACGCTCGCCATCTATCTGCTGATGGTGGGATTCCTGACAAGTACGGTCTACTACTTCGCAAAGGTTCGCTACCGCATGGTCATGCAGCTCATCATCATGCTCATCCCCCTGAGCCTGTACGCGAAGGAAGGCATCCATATGCCGGCACTGCTGGTTTTCCTGCTGCTGGCAAGCTTCTTCCTGCTGATGGTCTACTGCCGTCAGCTCAAGCCCAATGCAGAGGTCCGGCAGATCACCAATCTCTCCGCCGGCGTTTCCATCGCATTCTATGTGGCAGCCTTCAGCGTGATCGCTGCCATCATCCCGAAACCGCAGTTTGAAGCGGATCGTGAGTTCATTGATAACGCGATGTCCTACATGAGCTGGTCAGATGTCCTGATGAACGCCATCAGTATGTTCACGGAATCGACCAACAACAATGTTTCCGTTTCCAACAACACGCGAACCATTTACTACGTCCAGGCGTCTGAACCGCTGCGGCTGCGCACGCAGACCTATAGTTATTATCTGGCAGACGACAGCTGGAATGTCATCTACGATTACGACCGGCCGGATCAGGAATATCACGACGGGCTGACCTATCAGCCGCGTGCGCTGACACAGGCGATCCTGGATGCGGCTGCGGCGGATGCGGATTTTGCCGGGAAATACGACCTGACTGACCTGAGCGGCACCGTGCTGCCGCCGCAGGATCTGCAAACCGTCACATTCGTTTCGACATGGTACAATATCCCCGGCGTTCCTTCGCCGACACGTTCGGTCAGAATGACGGCACAGGCCCCCGGCAGCCCTAATGTCCCGCTCTCCTCTGTCAGAGTCTCCGGAAGCCGCACCATGCATATGAGTCTGCGCCGGGAGGTCCCGACCGTGTATTATTATTCTGATAATTTCGCACGCTATCAGAACGAATCTGCGGTGCTTTCCAGGCTTTCCAACGACACCTACGAGGAGCTGCTGAACGATGCCGCAGATGTCCTGCGATCGGCCGGTCAGGAGGAACAGTGCCTGACCATCACCAATGCCTTGCAGGAATTCACCGCCGCAGAACAGGAGCTTGCTGCCTGCGATGCACAGGATTATCATTCCGAGGTGATCGACGAGCTGGCTGCAAAGCTCACAGAGGGCAAGTCCTCCGATTTCGAGAAGGCTCTCGCCATCGAGCGCTATTTCACCAATGAGGGCTATGTCTACGACCTGTCCTTCCGGAAGGCTGACGGCGACAACATCGACGACTTCCTGACGACCAGCCACACGGGCGTTTGCTACGAGTATGCGACCGCCATGACACTGCTCTGCCGCAGTGCCGGACTCCCGACACGCTTTGTGCAGGGCTACAACATGGGCGAACAATACAATACCAGCTATCGCACCGATCTGGGAGACATCCAGCTCAATTACCTGATCAAAATGCGTGATGCCCACGCATTTCCGGAGGTTTACATCGCCGGTTACGGCTGGTGCAGCTTCGAGCCGACGGTTGCCGCTACAGAGGAGGTGGGGGACACCGCCCAGAACATGATCGTCATGCGCTGGGGCTATGTGCTTCTCCTGCTGATGCTCATCGCGATCGGCATCTGGGCGGCACTTCCCTATCTGCGGGAACGCCGCTTCCGCAAGGCACTTCCGCACAAGACCTCCGCACAGGCGGCGTCCGAGATGTTTGTCCGGATGCGCCAGACCATCCAATTGCCAGACAGCGCGACCGTTTGGGAGCTGAGTGACAGCTCTGCGCCGTTCTTTACGCGCAGGGAGCTGTTTTCCACGATGGATGCGCTTCTGTATAACCCGACAGAACAGAATCTTATGACAGCACAGCAGCTTGCAGACAGCTATATCGAGTGGCAAGCACGACACAAGGCATATGAAAAGGAGCAGAAAAAGCTCAGAAAGGAGCAGAAGAAGGCCCATGTCAATGTATAAGGTCAAAGCAGCGATTGCAGGCGGCGTCCTGGCAGCCATGATGGCTGCAGCCGCACTCAGCGGTACCATCATCTCCGCGATCAGCGACAATTCCTACAAAAGCTGGAAGCAGTACGGCGAAAGCTGGAGCAGCATGACGCTCGGTTCAAGCGGCGAGACCGTCGCAAGAAGCGGATGCGCCGTGACTTCGGCAGCTATGCTGATGGTAAAATCCGGTTCGGTGACAGACGACAGCTTCACTCCCGGAACGATCGTAGGCTATATGAGTTCGCACGGAGGATTCACCTCCAGCGGCAGTATCAACTGGAATAAGCTCACCGATTATGCACCGAGTTTTGTCTACTGCGGCAAGTCCTCGCTCAGCGGCACACAGCAGCAGAAGGCAGAAAAGATGCAGAGCCTGATGGATCAGGGGTACTACCTGGCAGCCGTTGTCAAGAACGGCGGTCACTTCGTCGCCGTTGATTCCGTCAACGGATCGAATGTCACCATGATGGATCCCGGCAGCCGTGCAACGTCACTGTTCGATCAGTACGCTGCATCCGGTGTGGTTTCCCTCCGCCCGTTCAAGGGCGCAAATTCCACCGCCAAGGCATCCGAGATCACGGAAACCATCCCTGCGGAAACGACCGAACCCATCACAGAAACGGTAACGGAAGCCGTCACGACCGAAGTGACCACGCTCTACACCACTGAGCCGGCCACCGAGGAAACGACCACGACGGAAGTTACCACCACGCAGACAGAAACCACAACCACTACTACCGAAACTGAGGTAACGCAGACTACTACCACAACTGTGACCACGACGACCACCGTGCCTGTGACAACAGCGCCGACCGTCACCACAGCTGCGGCAGCAACGACGTTCTCCACCACGGCAGAGGCGGTGACCGAGCCGACGGAGCCTGTGTATATCGCGCAGGACAAGACCGGCACGCAGAAAACCGTCATCCCGTCGCGTGCGGAAGCAGAGCTGTTCCGTGTCAACAACCAGAATATCTTCATGACGGTGCGTTTCACGACCACGGACAACCTCCACCTGCGGGAAGAGCCGAACACTAAGTCGGATATCCTGCTGGTGATCCCGGAGAATACAGCACTGGATGTTGTAGAGATCGACGAGGAATTCGCCTGGGGACGTGTTGCATATGACGGCAAGGAAGGGTGGATCTCACTCGACTTCGCCGGATTATAATCATAATTTTCATATGCCTAAAGCAGTTGAAAGCGGAGCTTTTCGCTCCGCTTTCAGCTATATCTTCAGTTGACACGACTGCAAAGTGCAGTTAAAATTATATTTTACATTGTATCAGGAGGAACATCATGGACTGGTTTGAAGTCACCATCAAAACCGAAACACCCGCTGTGGATGCACTGTGTGCCATGCTCACAGACCACGGTGTCAAGGGCTTTTCCATTCAGGACAAGGAAAGCTTTCAGGAATTTCTCGACGACAAGGACGGCAAGTGGGATTACATCGAGGACGACCTCATGGGGCTTGCGGAGTGCGACACGACGGTCACGTTCTATCTGCCCGACGATGCACAGGGCGCGGAACAACTCTCCGGCGTGCGCGGGCTTTGCGAGAATCTCCGCAATGGCGAAAATGCCGCGCTGTTCGGCTCGCTCGAAATGACCATCGGCAATGTCAAGGAGGACGACTGGGCGAACAACTGGAAGCAGTACTTCAAGCCGCTGCAGATCGGCGAAAAGCTCCTCATCAAGCCCTCCTGGGAGCCGATCCCCGAAGGGAACACCCGCACGATCCTCGAAATTGATCCGGCGTCAAGCTTCGGCACCGGTCAGCATCACACCACACGGCTCTGCCTGGAGCTTGCAGAGAGTGTCCTGCACGACGGCGACCGCGTCCTCGACCTCGGCTGCGGCAGCGGCATCCTGTCCATTGGCACGCTCCTGCTGGGTGCATCGTCCGCGACGGCGGTGGACATTGTGGATAATTCCGTCCGCACCGCCATCGAGAACGCCGGCAAGAACGGCATCGGCGCTGACCGCTACACGGCTTACTGCGGCGACATCATCAGCGACACCGACCTGCGTGAGAAGCTCGGCACGGGCTATGACCTGATCTGCGCAAATATCGTTGCGGACGTGCTGATCGCGATGTCCGGGCTGTTCGGCGGCTTCCTGAAGGCGCAGGGCTACCTCATCGTGTCCGGCATCATCACGGAACGTGCGGACGAGGTGCTGAATGTGCTGGAAAGCGCCGGCTTCCGGCTGCTCAAGAAGCACGAGAAGGAAGGCTGGTGCGCGGCACTGTTACAGGCAGAGTAACCCCCCTTTGGTAAGAATTTTCCTCATCGAAATACAGACAAGCCCACAAAACGCTCAGGATGCGCTCTGTGGGCTTTCTCTTTGCCTGGCCGTGAAGTTTGACACAGATTTCTCCAAACGTCATACAGAGC
>JAFPXW010000426.1 GCA_017394565.1 Oscillospiraceae bacterium
CCTCCCTGGGGAGGGGGTTGGGGGTGGGGGGGAAGAAACGCGCCTGTTTTTCTAACAGAACCTGAAAATTGATTTCCGTGCAATTGCCGCAGAATGCCTTGACTTGATGCTTCTCGATATGGTATAATATAGGTGATCGAAAAAATACCGCAGGACTGCCATCCTGCCTGCTATAAAGGAGCCGACCATGCCGACAGTACAGGAAATTCTCACACAGCTTCACCGCACCGCACCCGACGCCGCTGATGCGCAGCTTGACGCACTCGCGGACGCCATCCGCGAACTGGACACGATGCTCGTGGCGTTCTTTCCGCCGACCAAGCACTACCTGATGGTCAAGGAGATGGGACAGCCGACTGCGGTGATCTTTTCCAACCGCGCCAGCTTCGAGCTGTTCGCTGAGCGCTGCAAGGAGCAGGGCATCTACACCGCCGCCATCGAAAATCCGAAAGACCAGCGTCAGCTGCTGTTCACGGATCTGTGGCGCTGCGGTTTTACGCGCGTGATCGTGGATTTTGCGCCGGAATTCGCCAATCTCCACATCGGTGACCTCTACCCGATGCCCGATCTGCGCTCTCTGCCGCTGGCGGAACGTCCTGTTCTGCATCCGCCGCTGACAGCGAAGATCCTGTATCTGTTCCAGCAGATCCACTCGAACAAGGCCGACGGTCATATGGAGCTCGACGCACTCCGCGAGTTGTATCACGCGCCGCTGTTTGCGCCGGCGGAGGTCTTTCAGGTGGAGGGGCGCACGGCGATGCACATCCCGACCACCGAGCGCGACGGCAAGAAATGCGTCTGCCTGTTCACGGATCACCGGGAGATGGCGAATGCCTCGCTCCCTGCCGGCACGCGGCTGGCGATCGTGCGGTTTGCGGAGATGCGCGAACTGATGCAGCAGGGTGCGGATCTTCTGCTCATCAATGACGGCAGCGGTGCCGAACTTGCCATCGACGAGAAGCTGCTGGACATCGCAGAGCAGGCGGCGATGGGCGAGCTGGAGGGCATCACGATCCGCACGATGCAGGAGCGCGGTGAGAAGCTGACAGTTACCGATCCGGAGGAAGTCCCGGACGAACTGGACAGCGCTCTGCGTGCCGTTTTGCAGAATCATCCGGAAGTCACGGCGGCTTATCTGCGTGTTGTCAAGCAGGAAAATACCCTGCGTCCGCGCTGGCTGCTGCTCACGGAACGCACGGAGGATCGCGGAGAAAAGGCGCTGTTCCGGGAACTTGCGGAATCCGCACAGCCCTATCTCGGCAACCACGACATCGAGTTCTCGTCCTACGAAAAAGCCCGTGAACTCGCCGGAAACGCAAAGCCCTTCTACAAAAAGAAGCGCTTCGGACTGTTCCGGTAAACATTACATACAGACAAAACAAACCCGAAAGCCGGTGCAAATGGCTTTCGGGTTTTCTGGTTTACTGGTTTTGTTTCGGCCGCGGCTTCTTCTCGGTCTTTGTGTAGAGGAACGTGTCGCGGTTGACATTCAGCTGGAGGGAATCCTTCTTGACATATTCGTCCGCGCGTGCCTGCTTTGCCACGGAGATCAGCGCCGACCACATCGAACCTACGGCAATGCCGCTGATGATGAGCGCGATCACGAGCGCAATGAGGATGACTTTCATACCTGCACCCCCTTATTTGCCGAGCAGCATCCCGATGATCGAGAAGATCACGGTCAGGATGGCTGCGATGGTAAAGAAATACTTCATTGCCGTGCCCTTGTCCGCCGGCAGATTGCCGACGAATTTGCCGGTCTGTCCATTCATCGCGAACGGGTAATTCTGCCCGTTCCACTTGATGTTCAGAAGCCACACGGGGTACATCGCGTACTTTGCTTTCGCATTTTCGAGCTTCACGGCGCAGCGCTCGGTCTCGATATGATCGTACCCCCTGACCGTGTCGCGGAACGCCTTCTCGACGCTCTGCTTGATGCGCTCATTGGCACGCTCCACGCTGGCCTTCGCATCGACATCGTACTTGTCCGCAAGGTAGCCCGACAGATACGCCGGTGTGAATGCCACGGCATCCTTCGTGTGGAATGGTTCGAGGGACTCCATCATGTCGTCGTCCATCTTGGAGGAACCATCGACCGGCACCTGCTCGAATGCCATCGTTCCGGCACGATGCACCGTGTAGAAATCGCGCTTCTCGTAGTCGAAATCATTGTCGCTCCAGCGCTTGACCTTCTGCGTCTTGTAGTGAATGACGGCAGTCGCCTTGGCATCGAACAGCCACACCGGAACGTAAACGCCCTTGATCTCCTCGATCTCGTGCTGATCCTTAAAGGGCTTGGGCAGGAGCTTTTTGCCCTTGAAATGCTCCGCAAACGCTGCCTTTGCGGCTTCCTTGTCGAGCTTGAACGGGATGATGAGGTCGGGCTTGAGGTCGCCCTTGAACTGACCGGTCATGACGATCGGGTTGTCGCAGTAGGGGCAAGCCGATGCGCTGGTCGTTTCGTCCGCCACGATCTCGCCGCCGCACGACTGGCACTTGTAGACCTTCATGCCGCCGGCTTCTGCATCCGACCATGTTTCCTGCGGTGTTTCC
>JAFPXW010000033.1 GCA_017394565.1 Oscillospiraceae bacterium
CATCACCGATCAGCGCATCGACGGCGGAAAGGCCTTCGATTGGGGGAAAACCTCCGCAGATTACGCAAAATACCGTGACATCTATCCGCCGGAATTCTACGACAAGATCCTCTCACGAGGGTTGTGCAGGGCAGGCAGCCGTGTGCTGGATCTCGGCACCGGGACCGGCGTTCTCCCCCGCCATCTTGCCAGATACGGCGCAGAGTGGGTGGGCACCGATATTTCCGAGAATCAGATCGAACAGGCCAAGCGTCTGTCCGCCGAAGCCGGGCTTTCCATTGCATATCTCGCTGTGCCTGCGGAAAAGCTGCCGTATGAAGCCGGGAGCTTCGACACGATCACAGCCTGTCAGTGCTTCTGGTACTTTGACCATGCAGTCGTGATGCCGCGCCTGGCGCAGCTGCTCCGCGACGGCGGCAAGCTGGTGGTGCTTTACATGGCGTGGCTGCCGTATGAGGATGCCATCGCCGGCGCCAGTGAGGAACTTGTCCTTCGCTACAATCCGTCGTGGTCCGGTGCCGGCGAAACACGTCACCCGATCTGGATCCCGGATGTGGCAGACGAATACTTCCGCCTGACGGATCATGAGGAATTCGACCTGAACGTCCCCTTCACCAGGGAAAGCTGGCACGGCCGCATGAAAGCCTGCCGCGGTGTCGGTGCTTCCCTCTCGCCGGAGGAACTTTCTGGCTGGGAGCGCGATCACAAGGCACTCCTGGACCGCATTGCACCGGATACATTCGATGTGAAACACTATGGTGCCATCGCCGTACTTGAAAAAAAGTAATAGCTGACGGCAATTCAACACACCGTTAAAAATTATACCATAGCATCGCGTAAAAGTCAAGTAGCTGACCTAAAGTCAATTTTGTGCCGTATGCACAAAAGTATTGTTGATAGGCGGATTTCAGAAAGATAGGCTGTCGATCAAAATCTGATACAATGTATTAGCATTTTGACACTTTTGTGCGGTTTGATGGGCAAATGGAGGGTTTTAGATGGACATCGAGCGTGCAATGCAGCTGTCCTATTGGCTTGTGGATCCATTCCCGAAACGGATTCCGGAAAGCGGCGCGGAACGGTATGTGCAAATTGAACAATTTTACTTAAAACAGCCTCAGATCAGTGATCTGCGCCGGAAATTTGCGGAGATCCTCCTCAAGCTAAGCTGCTATATGAGCATAAAGGTAAGCCCCGATCATGGTGAGCATTGGACCGCGCTTCCGGATCCGGAGGAAGCATTGGCTCAGATCGTCGGGTGTGTTGGCACAAAATGTCTGTATTTCGGTGTTTCTTCGTCTGACTCCGTCATCATTCTGGACGGTTGTGATACCTATATGACGCTGTTTACGGAGGATCCGGCGCTGGTGAAACTGGTCACACAGCTTGCAAATGCGGTCGGGTTGTTCGTCTGGAATGGAAGCTGAGAACCTGTCGCCTTATCCGCGCATTCGGGTAAGGCGATTTTTTGTCTGTTTTTGATTTGGTTAAAAAAGTGCAAAAAGTCATTTTTATGGCATATTATATCATTGTGCTGATTACTGACGAATGCTATAATAGAGGTACAGAAGATGAAACATTTCCTGACTCAAGGAGGAATGACGAATGAAAAAACAACTCGCAGCACTGACATCCCTGCTGCTTTGCGGAAGTCTCTTGCAGGCACTTCCGGCAGCGGCAGATTACCAGCGTGCTTCCGTTCACGATCCGTCGATCGTCAGATTGCAGGAGGGCGGCTATTACATCATCGGTTCGCACCTCGGCGCCGCACGTTCGGGTGATCTGATGAACTGGCAGGCCGCTGCAAATTCCGACCGCGGTTCGACGAACACCACATTTTTCAAGAATATCTACACGGATCTTGCGATCCCGGAAAAATGGTCGAATACGACCGACGGCTATAATCTCGCCGGGAATATGTGGGCACCGGATATTATTTTTAATCCGGATATGGGAAAATACTGTATGTATCTGAGTGTCAATGGTCAGGTGTGGAATTCGTCGGTCGTGCTTTGTACGGCGGACAATATCGACGGTCCCTACACCTATCAGGGAACGATCGTGTATTCCGGTTTCACGAACAATTCCGTCAACAACGTCAACGATACCGACGTGCCGCGCGTACTCGGTCAGAATCCGGACATCGGCTGCTATCTCTCGAACGGTTCATGGAACGCTTCCTATGGCACAAACGCCATTGATCCGGCGGTTTTCTACGATGAAAACGGCAATCTCTGGATGGTGTACGGTTCGTGGTTCGGCGGCATTTATATGCTGGAGCTTGACGAAAAGACTGGTCTTCGCGACTACAATGTCAAGTACGAGACCATCCCGGATGTGTCCGATGCTTACATGGGCAAGAAGGCTGCCGGCGGTAATTTTGTTTCCGGCGAAGGCCCTTACATCGAGTATATGAAAGCGCCGAATGCCGAAAAAGGCTATTATTACCTGTTTGTATCCTACGGTTTCTTCAATTCCAACGGCGGCTATAATATGCGCATTTTCCGCAGCGAAAACCCGGATGGCCCCTTCGTCGATCAGAACGGCAACAGCGCGATCTACCCGCGCGGCGGTGACAACATCGGCGGTACGACCGGCGAACGTCTGATGAGCAATTATCAGTGGGAATGCAATGACCGTCCGTTCAAGGCGCAGGGACACAATTCTGCTTTGATGGACGATGACGGCCGGCTGTATGTGGTGTACCACACGAAATTTGACGATGCGTTTGGTTTCCATGAGGTGCGTGTGCATCAGCTTGTCATGAACGAGGACGGCTGGATCACGGCGGCACCGTATGAATTTTCCGGCGAATCGCTTTCGGAAAAGGGACATTCCCTTTCGGCAGTTGCCGGTGAGTATGATTTCATTTTCCATACGCTGAATCAGAAATTTGAAAACGAAAAAAGTGCTGATGTCGAGAAGCCGAGCCGTATTACTTTGCATGAAAACGGTACGGTTTCCGGCGCCGCAACCGGCACCTGGGAGATGCAGAACGGCACTCCGTACATGAGCATCACTTACGGCGGCGTGACCTACAAGGGCGCATTCCTCGTGCAGGCAGATGAGTCGGCTGCGAAAACCGTTCGCATGACATTCACCGCAACCGGAAACAATACCTGCATCTGGGGCAGCAAGCGGACGGCTTACAATGAAGCCGAGGACATTGTGGATCTGCTGAATGAGAACAGCTCCCTCGTGTATGCGCCGGAAACCGCGCAGGGATACGGCACGGACGTCAAGCTTTGCGGCACCGACCTGCTCAGCGGCGTGTCCTACACGATCACCAACAAAAACAGCAATCTTCTGCTCAGCACTGCGGACAACCAGACAGCTGACGGGACAAATGTCCAGCAGTGGGCCAAGCAGGGCGTTCCGGCGCAGGAATGGCGTATCGTTTCATGCGAGGACGGCTACTGCAAGATCCTGTCCATGGCGGATGAAAGCAAGTGCCTTGCGGTCGCAAATGTGTCGGCTGAGGATGGGCAGAATGTGGAATTGCAGAGCTTTTCCGGCGCTGACAATCAGCTCTGGAAGCTCGTGAAGCAGGACAATTACTACGACATCGTATCGAAGTGCTCCGGCGATAAAGCTGGTCTGGATGTATTTGATTTTTCCCGGGAAAACGGCGGCAATCTGAACCAGTGGGAATTCTGGGGCGGCG
>JAFPXW010000427.1 GCA_017394565.1 Oscillospiraceae bacterium
CAAAGGAACGCTGGTGTACTCCGCGCGGAACGCATCCGCTTCTGCATATTTCTGCGGAATCGGAACGTACATCCGCCATTCTGCCATGTCGCAGGTCTGCACCTGCGGTTCCAGCTTGTCGATGGCAAATACGCAAACCGTTTTGCCATCCTCCTCCACAAGCGTCGCCGTCTTCGGATCGAGCGTGATCGAACCGCTGGGAAGTTCGCACGGGATCACCGCAAGGGCATTTTCCGTGAAGAAATCCTCGGCAAGCGCATAGTCAGACTTGTGGGACGATGCCGCCCATTCGTCATAGGTGCGGAATACCTCGATCGGATCATCTGCGAAAACATCCGATGTGAAAAAACGCTTCGTGCTCACACCGTTCAGATCAGTCGTGTCAATGACCTGCGCGGTTGCAGGAGAATCCACTACATACTGCTCCGGATAATACTGGAATTCCCGAACCGTCACATGGTTCAGATGTTCGTCATCGTGCGGTACCGCGATCAGAATGTCCCAGTTGGTTTCCACTGCATCGCAAACCGCCGGAATGCGGCGAACCAGATCAATGACCACACTGTCATTGGCATCCTTCACAAGCGAATGCGGACGAACCCGAATCGAACCGCTGACTGCCGGCACACGCAGGAGTACGAGGTCGTAATACTCGAACACATCATAGTTCGTGTCAAGCCTGAGGAAACCGCCGATCGAATCCTGTCTCTCACCGACGGTATAATTGCGCCATTCCTTCGATGCCGTGTCAAGGAACAGTTCCTCTTTCGAGGTGATGATGACCGGATCGGGCGAGAGCGCATCCGGTGTATCGGACGCAGCATTCACGCGGTAGAGCATCTCGGTATGCTTGTATATTTTCGCATCCGTGAACTCCACGTCTGCCTGCAAAGCATTCGTCTTGCCCGTTTCGATGAGTACCACATTGCCGCCGAGGGCAGGCTCGCAAGCCTCACTGGTATAGCGTGTCATCTGGAGCAGAAGCCCCTGTGCGGAATGCTTGTCGATGCGGTTCAGCTCATAGGAAAGACCCGTGCTATTGTCCTGCGTGATGACTGCCACAAGATCGTGCGTATCGAACCATGTGTTGGTGTAGGTCATTGCAATGTCCGTCAAGTTGACAGTGTCCCAGTAATACTCACACCAGTGTTCGCCACCGTCTGCCTTAACAAGCTCCACAAAATTCAGAAGCGCCTGCTTCGTATGGAAAATGCGCGTGGTAACTCTGGATCTACCGTCGTACTCTCCGTCGGTTTCGCCGAGTCTGTCGTAAATATTGTCAATATCCTGATGCAGATACAGCACATTGTCCACCGTGACAGGCGCGTATACCTTGCTCATGAATTCTGTGAAGGTGTGAGTCACACCCTTAGAGCCGCATTCTGCCGCGTAGGACAGTACATTTGCCGCATCCTCGGCATTGACCGCACCGTCGCGATTGCTGTCGGCGGCAAGCAGTGCCGCTTCCTCCAGCAGATGCGCACCCGTCGCACCGAAGTGCGCCGCATCCACGAGAACGTCCGCCGCATCCGCTGCGTTGACGGTGTCGTCACCGTTGACATTGCCGAGGTCTTTCGGCTCGACAACGGATTCGGTTTTCGCGACGCTGACTACCAGCGAGCCGGAGAACGCCGCACCGTTGCAGTATACATTCATACTGCCCGAACCTGCGGAAAGTCCCTTGACAGTGAAGAAATCATCACCCTCATGGTAGACCACATCCACGCACTCCGGAATGTTGTCGAACCAGATCTCCTTGACCGCAGGCTGACCTGCTGGTGCGCTGACCTTCACGGTCTGCGTTTCGCCTTCGGTCAGCGTGAACGTATCCGGATTGCACTTCGGTGCATAGCAGGCGATGGTGGTCGTTTCGGGGGTGGTTTCGGTCGTGGTTTCGGTCATGGTTTCGGTCGAAAGCTCGGATGCAGACGTTGTGAACTTGTCCGCGGACGGCAGGGAGAATTTCAGTTCCAGTTCGTGACCGACATCCGATGCCGAGATCTGGTAATGACCGGAACCGTAGTCGAGCTGATCCGGATAGCCGTAACCGTTCGGCGGTGTGGCAACGTAGATCGTATCGTTAGGTTTCGCGTAGAATTCGATTTCCTTCGTCGTGCCGTCCGAGATGAACGAACCGCCCGGATAGCTGATGACCGCATTCGCGACCGGATTGCCGGTGTCCCAGTCCACCACGCTGATGCGTGCGCGGACGAGGAACGATTCGTTAACGAGCGTGCCGGACGTTTGTACCGTGGTCGTTTCGACCGGAACGGTCGTTGTCACGGTCTCGGTCTGCGTGGACGGATGGGTGGAAGTTTCACCGACAACAGTCCAGACCGCAGAAGTGGTCGTCGTTTCAAAGTTATCGACACGGAAGCCGCGCACGAGGAGAGTTTCGCCGTTTTCATCGAGGACGCGGATCTGCGTTTCGCCTTCACGGAGTCCCATGACGTAGATATTGCCGTCCTGCTCATCCATGTAGTACGCCAGCACATTCGGATCGCACACCTCGACCGTGAGCTTGTCCAGATCGAATGTACGGTCGTAATAATCCAGAAGCCCCTGAACCTGATAGCCGCGTGTCAGCATTTCGTATGTGTCATACGCCGGATCCTGCGGAATGGTGGGCTTTTTCACGCCGTCGTCCATATAGATGAACTTGCGCGACTGATGCTGCTGGAGGCTGACGGTGTATTCGCCGGACGCGACATCAGGGGTATTGATGATCTCGACCGTCGTCTGTCCGCCGCCGAGGGAATTGAGGTAGACCGGATACATTCCGGCGGTATTGGCATCGACCTTGCTGGTGTCGAATTCATAAAATTCCGCATTCTTGCCGGAACCGACCGTGAAGCGCGTGTTCAGTTTCTGGTTGTAGGTGGATGCCCAGTCGTCGGTCTTGACGAACATCATGAGCGAATCGCCGGCGAAATCGGGCATTTTCCCCGTGTCATAGCGCCAGCCGCAGTCCCAGCTCACGAAATCGAAGTACGCCGGATAATCTGCGCCGTCCGGACAGGTGGTGTGGACATACTTTTCGAGTGTCGTGGTCAGCGGCGCAGTGGTCGTGAAGGGGAGTGCGGTGGTTTCCACGGGATCGGTGTTCATATCGGTGGAAAGTCCGGCCGCAGTCGTTGTGGAAACTGTCGTGGTTTCGTCATAGGTTTCGGTTTCTTGTGGAAATTCGATGGTTTCCACCGGTGTGGAGATCGGATCGCCGTCCGCGATGGCAGACAGCGGGGACATGGTCGCACTCATCGCAAAAGCGAGCAGAAGCGCGAGAAATCTGCGTTTTTCTTTCATAGTAATTCCTCCTTTTCAACATTTCATCTCTCATTTGTGGAAATTTTGAACGCAGTGCAGATAGGGGAGGGGGCGCATTTTCCACAGCAGACGTGCGGCATCCGTGTGGAATCTGACTCCTTTCATATAGTATAACGGATGGCGAGGGGAAAATTGCGCTTTCGGGAGGCGATTCTACGTTTTATACAAGGGCAGGGAACGGGATTTGTGCAGGATGATGGAAAATGGGAGCCAAACCCGGCAAATCTCCGGTTCTCTGCGCACTTGTTTTTTTTCTGACGATGCGGTATAATAAATATATAAAGGTAGATCGAACCCCAAAGGAGGAACCTGTTTGCCATTTTCAAAGAAAACCGAAGAATTCCTCGAATGCGAACGCTGGTGGATCTTAGCGCTCCTGATGTATGTCGGCGGATTTTTCGGAGGATTTACGTATACGGTGCGCGGCGGCATCTTCTGCAATGCGCAGACGGCGAATTTCGTCCTGCTGGCGATGTCGATCGGTGACGGCGACTGGGCGATGGTGCGGTATCTCATCATCCCCATCACGGCGTATTTTCTCGGTGCAGTCGTGTCCGAATGGCTTGCCGGCACGATCAAGCGCTTCGGTCTGATCCGGTGGGACACGCTGCTCATCTTCATCGAGATGGCGGTGGTCATGGCACTGGGATTTATCCCGGATTCTGCGCCGTTTCAGATCTCGCAGGTCGCGGTGAACGTCATCTGTTCGATGCAGTACAACACCTTCCGTCAGGCGGACGGCATCCCGATGGCGACGACATTCTGCACGAATCACGTCCGTCAGGTCGGCGTGTTCTTCACGAAAGGCGTGCGCCACAAGGAATCGGCACATTTCAAGCGGATGCTGTTCCACGCCGGAATGCTGACGCTGTTCACCCTCGGCGGTGTGACCTCGACCATCACCTGCCGGCACATGGGCGGTCACGGCGTGTGGTTCGCACTGATCCCGCTGGGCATCATCCTCTGCGACCTCCTGTATGCCGACCTCAAGACCGAACGCGGCGAAATGGACCGGAAACCGCGTGGACATTAAGAACAGCCCCAAAAAACTCTGTCTGGGAATTTCCGGACAGAGCAGCTTGTCAAAAAAGTGGCGCTCACTGCGCCGAAGGCAAGATAAAAGTTTTTGATCGAGCTTTTTTCAAAAAGCTCGTGGGGTCGAGTGGCAACGCCCCTCGTCGCCCGTCGCAACGGGCGAAATCC
>JAFPXW010000034.1 GCA_017394565.1 Oscillospiraceae bacterium
TCCTCAACTGGGACTTCGCAAAGGTCATGATCCTCGGCGTCATTGCATTCTCGCTCGGTACCTGCTGCGGTCTGCTGCTGGCGAAGCTGATGAACGTTCTGTCCGGCGGCAAGCTCAATCCGCTGATCGGTTCTGCCGGTGTATCTGCTGTGCCGATGGCAGCGCGTATCTCTCAGAAGGTCGGCGCTCAGACCGATCCGACCAACTTCCTGCTCATGCACGCTATGGGCCCGAACGTTGCAGGTGTTATCGGTTCTGCGGTTGCAGCCGGCGTCCTGCTGAGCGTTATCCAGTACTAATCTCAGGATCAAGCAAAAGCTGTATGATCTCCCGGTCATACAGCTTTTCTGTACCCCCACGAAAGGAATCGCTATGAATTGGAAACAGCTTTTATGCGACCAGCGCAGCGTCAGCTACCAGCGGCGCCGGCGCTCCGACGATCTGCGCACGGAGTTTCAGAAGGACTACCACCGCATCATTTGCAGCGCCTCATTCCGGCGATTGCAGGACAAGACGCAGGTCTTTCCGCTGGATCAGAGCGACTTTGTGCGGACGCGGCTGACGCACTCGCTGGAGGTGTCCTCGTTCGCAAAATCGCTCGGACAGATGACCTTCCAGTACATCATCGACCAGCACCTCGATCCGGAGGTCGATCCCGACGTCAAGGACAGCGTTTGCAGTATTCTGGAATGTGCCGGACTCCTGCACGACATTGGCAATCCCCCCTTCGGGCATTTCGGGGAAGCTTCCATCCGCGACTGGTTTGCGGAGCATCTCGCCGACCTCACCTTCTGCGGCAAGCCCCTGACGGAAGTGCTCACGCCGCAGATGCAGGCGGATTTCTGCCACTTCGAGGGCAACGCGCAGGCACTCCGGCTGCTGTCGAAGCTGCATTACCTCATCGACGAGAACGGGATGCACCTGACCTACGCCCTGCTGAACACGCTCATCAAGTACCCCATCCCTTCGACGCAGACCGACAGGCATCATCCGGATATCCGCTATCACAAGATGGGCTATTACCTCGCGGAACAGCCGCTTTATGAGGACATTGCGCGTTCGACCGGAACCAATGGCTGCCGCTATCCGCTGACCTTCCTGCTCGAAGCCGCGGACGACATCGCCTACCTGACGGCCGACACGGAGGATGCCGTCAAGAAAGGGCTTCTCACCTACGAAAAGCTTAGCCGCGAGCTGATTGCCTACCGCGAACGGCTCACAGACCGCGGTGCGGACGTTCTCGAACGGTATGACCTGTGCATCCGGATCCTTGCGGATAAGTATGCGTATGCACTCAGCCACTCGATCCCCGATCCCGAAATGAACGCCGTCCAGAACTGGGCGATCGCGGTGCAGGGAATGCTCCTGCGCTCGGCTTCCGAGGCGTTTACCGCGCATTATGGGGACATTATGGCGGGAACATTTCCGGATGCGCTGCTCTCCTGTGCGACCGTGCAGGGCATCACGGAGGCCTTGCAGGACATTGCGGTGCGGTACATTTACGACGCCAAGCCCATCCTCGCGCTGGAAATCTCTGCCGGCAACATGATCCGGTTCCTGCTCGATCACTTCGTGCCGGCTGCGATCAAGTTCGACACGCAGCTTCCCCTCAGCCCCATCGAGGATCGCGTGATGCGCACGCTGCCGGAGAATTACCGCAAGGTCTACGCCCACTATTCCGACGGCAGGGACGAGGTGTACCGCCTGTATCTGCGGCTTCTGCTTGTCACCGACGACATCTGCGGCATGACCGACAGCTATGCCAAGCGAATGTACCAGCAGTTCGGCGGATTTCAATAAGCGACCTTCATCCGCGGACAGTTGTCTTTGATTTTACGAAATATTCAAATATATTTCATGTGCAGTTCAAATTTAAATGCTATCCTAATCTACAGAAAAGCTTTTCCCGATTGGCTGGACAGCCAATGTTCAAAAGTCATATTCCGGAACAATGTCGTCCCATGCAGGTTTTGCAGGGGCGGCTTTTCTTTTTGTGCAGACAATGGCGTGTGCCGCTAAGAAATGCCCGGAACAGAAAGGATGTCTTTATCATGGATACTGGAAGTACTGGATTTATGCTGCTCTGCGCGGCCTTTGTATTCTTCATGACACCCGGACTTTCGCTGTTTTACGGCGGTCTGGTGCGCCGGAAGAATGTCATCAACACGATGTTCGCATCCACCTTCACCATCGGCACGGGTATGGTGATGTGGGTGCTGTTCGGCTATTCGCTGTCATTCGGAACGGATCACGGCGGCATCATCGGCAGTCTGGAATGGCTGGGACTGAACGGCGTTTCCCTCTCCGAACCCTACGCGGAGGGCGGACAGATCCCGAACATGGTGTTCTGCATTTTTCAGATGATGTTCGCGGTCATCACCCCGGCGCTCATCACAGGCTCGATCGCAGGGCGCATGAAATTCCGTTCGCTTTTTGTATTCGTGATCTTCTGGACGCTGCTCATCTACTACCCGATGGCGCACATGGTCTGGGGCACCGGCGGCTTCCTCAAGGAGATCGGCTCGATCGACTTTGCCGGCGGCAATGTTGTCCACATCACGTCCGGCATCAGTGCGCTGGTGCTCTGCATCCTGCTCAAGAAGCGCTGTGACCTCGGCGAAGCCAACTACCGGATGCACAACATCCCGATGATCGCACTCGGCGCCTTCATCCTGCTGTTCGGCTGGTTCGGCTTCAATGCCGGCTCTGCCCTCGCGGCCAATGGTCTGGCGGCACACGCCTTCATCACGACTGCGGTCTCTGCCGCATCCGGAATGCTCTCGTGGATGCTGTGCGACATGATCGCCAACCACAAGCCCACCTTCGTCGGCGCCTGCACTGGTCTGGTGGCAGGACTGGTCGGCATCACCCCCGGCGCCGGCTATGTTCCGGTCTGGGCCGCCATCGTGATCGGGCTGACGACTTCCCCTATCTGCTTCTTCATGATCTCCAAGGTCAAGGAAAAACTCGGCTACGACGACGCGCTCGATGCCTTCGGCTGTCACGGAGTCGGCGGTATCTGGGGCGGCATCTGCACCGGCATCTTCGCGCAGACTTCCATCAATCCGGACGCTCGCTGGAATGGTCTGCTGTTCGGTGATGTACAGCTCTTTGGCGTGCAGCTCCTGAGCATCGTCATCAGCATCGCGATCGCGATCGTCGGCACGCTCGTTTGCTTCGGGCTGACGCGGCTCGTCAGCGGTGACATCCGCGTTTCGCAGAGTGAGGAGCGTCTGGGACTCGACCGCACCCAGCACAGCGAATCCGCTTACCCGTCCTTCAACGGTCTGGACTGATACAGGAGGTATTCTGACATGATGATCAAAGTAGAAGCGTACTTTCGCGAGGAAAAACTTGACGATGTCCTCGATGCCCTGGCAGAAATGAACGTCCACGGCATCACGGTGTATCAGGTCATGGGCTGCGGCGCACAGCATGGTGTGAACCGCTACGTCCGCGGACACCAGAACATTCCGGTCAATATGCTGCCGAAGATCAAGATCGAGGTCGTGGTCGGCTCGGAAAAATGGGAGCAGCAGGTCATGGAAGTGATCCGCGAGAAGGCCTTCACCGGACACCACGGCGACGGCAAAATTTTCAGCTATTCCGTCCGCGATGCCCTGCGCATCCGCACGGGTGAACGCGGTGAGGAGGCGGTATTTTCCCATTCCTCGCTCAATCCGGTACAGAACAGCCCTTTGGACGAAATGTAAAAAAAATCCGATCCCCTGCGGTGCATTTTGGCACGCCGCAGGGGATTTTTTCTTGCCACGGAAATCAATTTTTAGAATTTTTCGTTCCCATTTTATGAATTTTGCGGGTGCAGGGTGACTCCCCACGGGGTGGGGAGATGCTGAGCCACGCGAAGCAGAGGGGACGGGGCGTTCGCCGCA
>JAFPXW010000428.1 GCA_017394565.1 Oscillospiraceae bacterium
CAGTATGCCGCCACCCGCAGGCGCTTCACTTCCTCCTTCGCTGCCGCATTGCCTTTCTGCGGCTTCGGAGGAATGACGGTCATGTTTTTCATACTTTCACCTCTATCAGACTATAAATGTATTCGGCTTGCTCTGCCGGATCGTCGAAATGCGTCTCCGTAGCAGCCAGCTCGAACGCCTTGTGTATCGGCGGTGCGGTATACCGCTTTTCGAAACCGTGCAGATTTGCACGATGCAGCCTTCTGCCATTTGCCTTTGCAAAGGTCTCCCGGCTGATGATCGCGGGATAGTAGTCAGTGCCGATGTAGATATCACGCATCAGGATTCGCTTGACAGCACTGTGCTGCATGAGAACGCCCGCATTCGCCGCAGCCGCTTTCATGCTCAGCCCGGAAATATACCCATTGAAAATGCTGACTATGATACCGGCTTCGGTATCGTCAATGACAGCTTTTCCGTTTATGATCTTGTATCCGTACATAGTGTCTCCTTCAATGTCAGCCCGCATTTCAGCTTGAAGCCGACGCTGTCCCTGCTGTAAACGATGATGCTGTCCACAAAGGAAACAAACCGTTCCTCGTTATAGGCGTCCTGCATATCCGCTGTATCGATAAAATGCAGCAGCTTTTCGGTTTCCCGCAGCGTCAGACCAGATTCGATATTGCCGAGGTTCTGTATTTCCCGGCGGGCTTCCTCGTTCTGCTTCTCGATGCGGTTCAGCTCCTGCGTATACATGACTGCATCAATGATGCCCTTTACACGGAGCTTCTTCAGTTCGCATTTCCGGTCGGAATTCTTCTGGATGCGCTCCTTCAGACTCATGATACGCTGCAGGTTTTCGTCGCTACCTGCCACACGCAGAGCATTGTAATACGGGCGGAGCAGTATCATACGGCTGAATATGAGCTTATTGAGCATCGTGGTAAACGCAGACTGAAACGCCTCCTCATGTATAAACTTCATCGAACAGCTATCCTTATCCGCAATGTGCTTCTTGCAGCACCAGCTGATCCCGCTGGAAATTACCTGACGCTTGAACGTGGTGCCGCACTCCCCGCAGATGATCCTGCCGCTGAAAGCAAACCTGCGCTGATACTTTTCATCATCGCGCCGGATGCCGCGCTCTTTTAGCCGCCGTTCCAGCACTTCATGTGCTGTCGCGTACAGCTCCCTGCTGATGATCGCCTTGTGATGGTCTTTTATTTCCGGGCTGTCCACGTCGCCCTTGTTCCTGTGCCTGCGGAAGTTGTCGTCCGTATAGGTCTTGTTGTAGCGGACATCACCGACATACTTCTCATTATTCAGAATGCCCATGATCGTTGTGGTACTCCACTTGCCGCCTCTGCGCGTCTGCACACCCCGGCTGTCCAGTTCCTTGCCGATCTTATGCACACCCATGCCGGAAACGACGGACTCGAAAATGAAGCGGACAATGTCTGCTTCCTCCGGAATGATCGCATAGTTTCCGTCACTGTCGAAGGTGTATCCGTAGGGCGCTGTTCCGGCTCTGTACCTGCCGTTTTTGATGCGTTTCTGGTTGCCCCACTTCACGTTCTTGGAAATGGACGCTGATTCCTCCTGTGCCAGACTGCTGAGGATCGCCAGAACAAGCTCTGTTTCCATGCTGCCTGTATCCAGCTTCTCTTTCTCAAAGTAGATGGGTACGTTATAAGAAAGCAGTTCACGCACCAGTTCAAGGCAGTCCGTTGTATTGCGGGAGAATCGGCTGACGGACTTTGTCAGCACATAGTCGATGCGTCCGATACGGCATTCGTACAGAAGTGCCTGCAAGCCGTCGCGAACATCAGCCTTTGTGCCGGTAATGCCGAAATCATAGAATATACCCGCGCACTCCCATTCGGAATGCAGCCTGATCCACGCTTCATAATGTGCCTTCTGCGTTTCCAGACTCTCGCGCTGGTCGTCATTATCGGTACTGACACGGCAGTATGCAGCCACACGGAGCTTCTTTTTCTCAGCAGGCTGCGCTTCTATTGTTTTGACTGTCATTGCTTTACCTCCTTGTCAGTATCGTATATTAACTCTGATTCGGTGATTTTTCAAGTGATTTCGGTAATAAGTCAGCGTACATCGGAGAGAATGTCTGCCGGTTCAGATCGGTTAATTTGTCGTATTCGTCAAATGTGATCATATCTCTTGCGTAAAGCAGCTCCGTAAGTTCCTGTGCCTTATAATAATTGATCTCATCTAAGATCTTCTGCTGTTCCATAATAACACCTCCTATTGATAGCCGGGAAAGTCAACCCCTTCATTTCCCACTACAGAATCGAGGTGCGTTTGGACAAAAAAATACGCCCGCCGAGAAAAAATCCCGACGGGCGCTGATGTTATGCCTTATTCAGTTTTCCGCTGTACTTCTTTCCGTCAACCGTGACCTCAACGGTGATGCCGTCCTCCGCAGCAGGCGCAGACGGATTCGGCTCCTTGCCATAGCCGTTCAGCCCCTTTGCCCTGATGATCGTGGGAAAGTCCTTGTAGCCGATATCGAGATCGACGTTGCCGTTGATACCGTCCACGCTGCCTTTCTCGGAATGCTGCCAGATGCCGTAAGCGCCGCTGTAATTCGTCTGGTTCACCCAGTGCGCCAGCCAGATCGTGTAGCGGGATTTGATGTCATCGGCGGTATGCGTCGTGAGTGAGGATGCAGAACCGTACAGACCGACGAAATAGCCCGCAGCCTCAACTCTTTCAAGGAACGCCTGCATAATCGCAGACACCTTCTCCTTGCCGAGGTCAAACTGCTTCTTTTCCTCCAGATCAAAGTATACAGGCATCTCGAACTGCTTTCCTTTGATGACAGACAGGAACACATCCGCCTCCAGTTCTGCTTCCTCCGGTGTCATTGCATAGGAATACCAGTAAGCACCGACCGGAATACCTGCCGCCTTAGCGCCAGCATAGTTCTCCTCGAAACGGTCATCCTTCTGCGATGCAAGCCTGCCGTATCCTGCTCTCAGAATCGCAAAATCTATGCCTGCTGCCCTGACCTTCTGCCAGTCGATCTTGCCGTTGTGAACGCTGATGTCGATGCCCTTCATCTCCTCGCCTCCGAAGTATTTATAGAAATCATCGGTCACAGAGCTGTTGCCGTGAACTTCATCACCATACCACTTGCCGCCGGAGCGAACATCAACGTGCGTATAGATGTAGGCGGCAGTGATATTTGCAATGCCGTTGAAGCCGGTGTCCTGCGCCTTGCAGCAGACGGTCTTGCTGGAGATAGGCTGTCCGTCCTGCCCATAGCAGCAAATGTCCGCCGCCTTTCCGAGTGTATGCTGTCCCGTGCCGCTGCCCTTGACTGCCTTATCATGAGCAGCACAACGGAAACCGGAGGTCACGATGATCTTAGAGCAGTTGAGGGCTGCATAAAGCGTTTCCAGCTTGGTGATGAGATCATCATCGATCTGAAAATCATGCTCCTTGCCGCATTTGCAGCGGAACTCCTGAGCATTGAAGTGCGTAGCTGATCGTTTCCTGTGCCGAGCAATAATTGAAGCAATGCTCACCGATCGAAGCGACCGTGTGCGCTATCGTAAAGCTCGTGAGGGCTGTGCAGTTAACGAACATGAAACCGCCGATCACGGAGCCTTCGTATCGGACAGATGTCAGTCTCGTACAATCACGGCACACATACCTTCCAACCGTTGCTACATTATGAGGAACTGTGAGAGAAGTCAGAGCAGCACCCCAGAACACAGCGCCGCCAAGCGTTGTAACTGCATCAGGAATGGTGATGCTGTTCAGCTTTCCGGCTGCACTCGGATATTCATCCGCAGGCATAAATGCGCCGTTCCCGATTGAGGTGAGCGTTGTCGGGAGAGATACAGTTTCTAGATTCAGACAGCGTTCAAAGGCATCCTTACCGACCGTTGTGATACCTTCGGAAACCACGACCGATCTCACCGCATCGTTCTGGTAAAACGGCGAACGATTGGATTCGAGGTCATAGTCATACATTGCGCCAGTGCCTTTTACAAGAACCTTTCCGCTGGAGTAGAGCGCATAGTACGCATTTTTGCCGCACTGACCGGCAGAGACAATATCCCCGATATCCTCGACCTCCGCCTCAAGCTGCTTGACCTTATTGGTCAGCTCGGCAATGTTCTCGTTGTTCTCCTGCACCTCTGCGACAAGCTGTGCCATCTGCAACATCAGCTCCGTCACTTTGCACTTGTCGAGGATACACTTGCAGTAACCGCAAACATTACTGTCCTCGCGGTAATCAAACCAGTCGCTCTACGTAATTCGTGAAGCTCCCGGATTCATGCGTACAGCATACATCAGAAGTCGGACATGATCTTCATCCTGTGGGATAGAAGGAAGCTGCGGATTCTCTGCCGGAGTGCCGGAAAAGAGCTTCAGCGTCACGCTGCGGACAGCCTCTGTGGTATCCAGATAGATCACAATGCCAACATATCTCGGCAACGACTCGTCCATATATTCGGAGAGGTCGATGGAATAGCGGGCATCGTTGATAAAATAGTGACCGTTGATCCACGCCTTGCCTCTGCCGACTGTGACCTTCAGTCCCATAGATGCGGCTGTCAGCTTGAAACAGTCGCCGTAATTGTCCTAAATGCCATTGCAGGTGATACTGCCGAGGTAGTCAAAGAAATTCTCCGCGGTATAGGTGCGGTCAAGCCCCTTTGAATTGAAAAATCCGCTGTAAAAAGCCATATATCATATCTACCTTTCTTATATCCTGTAAAGGTACGCCTTCGTGTTCGGACAGCATCCTGTCTCACACTCAGGTGTCCTTGAAAGTTGGTGTCAGGCTGCGCCCGTTCTGGTCGAAGCCCTCTATCATACCGATAAGCTGTATCTGCGGCTGCATCATGCCGAAGCGCCGGTGCTGCACCGTCACATAGTCACCTACGAAATAATCGCGATTGTATACATACTGTGTGTTGTGTGCTGCGATATCCGACTCCGATGCCGTTTTCGGCAGCACCAGCCGTTCCGAGCCGCGAGTGCGCAGCAGTTCCAGATACTTCGCCTCCGGAATCGGTATTGTTTCACCCTCGACTTGCTCGGTCTCGGAAATATCGTCCGCATCCACATACAGCTCATACCGGTCAAGGTATGTCGGTTCATCACCGTCACAGTATGTGGTGCGTTTGCGCTCATCGCCCTTACC
>JAFPXW010000429.1 GCA_017394565.1 Oscillospiraceae bacterium
ATCTCGAAAAAGATTTGACATCAGGATGCTTTTGTGCTATAATAAAGTAGTATTTTGAAAAATCTGAAAGGAAGCGTATCTCCCATGAGCAAAAACCTCGAAAATATGAGCTTTACGACTCGTGCCATCCATGTCGGCAATGAGCCTGATCCGGCAACCGGTGCGATCGAACCGGCTGTGTATATGGCTAACAGCTTTCTCCTGCCTTACGATGCGTCCCAGATGAACTGGTCGGCATCCGAAGCCAATATCTACACCCGCAACGGCGGTGTCAATCAGGGAATGCTGGAAAAGAAGATCGCCAATCTCCACGGCGGTGAGGATTGCGTGGTCCTCGCATCCGGTGTGGCTGCCCTGTCGGCGCTGTTCTTCACATCCCTCAAAAAGGGCGACCATGTCATCTTCTCGACCGTGACCTATATCGCGACCTACCGCATTTTCCACGAGCTGTGGACAGAGAAGTGGGGCATCGAGACGTCCATCGTGGACTGCACCGACCTCGATGCCATCAAGGCTGCCATCCGTCCGAATACCAAGCTGATCCACTTCGAGACACCCGGCAACCCGACCTGCTGCATCTGCGACATCGAAGCGATCGTCAAGCTCGCACACGAGCATAATATCCTCGTATCTGCGGACAATACGTTCTCCTCTCCCTATAACACCCGTCCGCTGGAGTACGGTGTGGATTACGTTGTCGAGTCCCTGACCAAGTACATCAACGGTCACGGCGATTCGATGGGCGGCGCCATCATCGGCGACCACGAGATGATGGAAAAGATCCGCTACCAGGCGCAGGTCAACATCGGCGGCTGCATCAGCCCGTTCAATGCATGGCTCATCCAGCGCGGTGCGGCGACATTTCCGCTGCGTATGCAGGTGCATAATGACAACGCGCTGGCAGTGGCAGAGTGGCTCGAAAAGCAGCCGTGTGTCAGCTTCGTGGCATATCCCGGTCTGAAATCCTTCAAGGGCCACGAGCTTGCCAAGAAGCAGATGAAGCACGGTTTCGGCGGTGTCCTGAGCTTAGGTCTGAAGGGCGAGCATGACCTCTACAACCGAGTCATCACGCACCTGAATGTGTTCACCTCTGCGGTTTCCCTCGGTAATGCGGCATCCCTGATCGTGTTCCTCGGCGAGGATGACGAGAGAATGTACCTCTATCCGGAGGAATTCCATAACGGTTTCTACCGCGTTGCCATCGGCATCGAGGACAAGAACGACCTCATCGAAGATCTCCGTCAGGCATTCCAGGCGGAAGGTCTGGAAGTGGTTGACTGATTTTTGTAAGTTTTGTAAGGCTGAAAGTCCCCCGAAAACAGGGGACTTTCGAGTTTTTGGTTTAATGCGTAATGCGTAATGCGCAGTTCGTAGTGCGTAGTGCGTAGTTGAAGGTGTCGCCTGACGGCGACGTATTTAAAACAGCTTACTCAAAACGCTAAACAATTTACTAAGAGATGTTTTTCTTTAGGCGGAAGCGTATCAGTTCGTAGTGATCTATTTTAATCATGTCCGCGTCAGCGGACACCAAAACTACGCACTACGCACCACGAACTACGCACTACCAAGAAAGGGGTTATCCATGCCAGAATACCAAGACATTTACGACATTCACCGCAACCTGACCGGAAAGAAAGTCCTGCGCGGCACACGGCGTGCGGAAGGGGAGTACATCCTCGTCATCCATCTGCTCGTATTCGACGAAAAAGGGCGGTTTCTGGTGCAGCGCCGCGTCGATGACAAGGCAAGCTGGCCGGGGATGTGGGACATTTCCCTCGGCGGCATCGCGCAGACCGGTGACGACAGCCGGCTTGCGGCACAGCGTGAAGCTAAGGAGGAACTCGGTCTTGACCTCGACCTGAGCGATACCGAACCCGTGTTCAGCTTCCGTGCGCACAAGACGTTCGACGATTACTGGATGGTGCAGATCGACAGCGCGACGCCGCTGACGCTCCAGCCGGAGGAAGTCGCCGAAGCCCGCTGGGTCGACCGCAGGGGCTGGGAGGAATTGCTTGCGACGCATCAGGTCATTCCGTACAGCTTCCAGGATCTGCTCTTTGATCTGTATGAAAAGCAGTTCCCCGGCACGAGAGTGTTTCCGTTCGGCGATCCGGAGGTCATCCGCGGCGCGGTCTTTGACATGGACGGACTGCTGCTGGATACAGAGCGCGTGGCGCGTGAATCGTGGCGAAAGGCTGGCGCAGAATTCCACATCGACGACATCGACAGCATCCTCGATGCGTGTGTCGGCAGAAATGAAGCCGGCGACCGCGAGGTCTTCCGTCAGCGGCTCGGCGAGGATTTCCCGTATGAGGAATTCCGTGCGAGAACCAGAGCGCTTTCCCATGCGGTGACGGACGTGGAGGTTCCGGTCAAGGCTGGCGCGAGGGAGATCCTCACCGCACTGAAAGCCCGCGGCATCCGCCTTGCGGTGGCAAGCTCGACGAGAAGCGTGACCGTCCGCGATCAGCTTAGCCGCGCCGGACTGCTGGAATTTTTCGATGCCGTTGTCACAGGCGACACGGTGGAGAACGGCAAGCCGCATCCGGAGATCTACCTGAAAGCGTGCGATGCCCTCCAGACCGCACCGGAGGAATGTATCGCTTCGAGGACTCGTGCAATGGTCTGCGCAGTGCCTACCGTGCGCGGATGTACCCCATCCAGATCCCCGACCTGATCCCCCCGAACCTCGAAAGCAACGCCCTTTCGTGGAAAACCTTCCCGTCACTGGCGGCGGCGCAGGAATTTCTCCTGACGAGCAAGGTCGCCCTCGGAAAGACGCTGGACGAAGGGCTGGCGGAGCTGGTGGATTAAAGTGCGTAGTTCGTAGTGCGTAGTGCGTAGTTTCGGTGCGCCTGCGGCGCGGATTTAAATAGTTTTATCAAAAGACCAAACCCTCGACTAAGGGAGAGTATCCCAAAGCCGGGGGCTTTTTTAGTGATGAGTTATGGGGCTTGGGGCGAAGCCCCATTTAAAACATCGCGCAGCGATACCACAACTACGAACTACGAACCACGCACTACGCACTAAGCGAAGCGCACTAAGCGAAGCAAAGCGCAGCGAATGGCTGCGCTTTGCACTATGGAGAAGAATGGAGTTTGCGGAAAATTACTTCACGGGGAACGCGGTCAGGAGCTCGACAACGTATTTCAGGATGTTCAGGGAGTCGGTGGACTCAAGCACACCGTTGTTGTCAACGTCAGCGTTGGCCTGTGCGTCAGCATCGAGCTGTGTAGAACCCAGCAGATACTTGTTCAGCGCGATGACATCCATAATGTCGATCGCTTCGTCGCCGTTCACATCGCCGTATTTCTTGGCAGCGCTCACGGGGAGCGTCTCGGTCGTGGGGATGGTCGGCTCTGCGATTCCGCCGTTGTCGTAAATGACTGTAATATCGCCGTATTCAAACGTTACGTCAGTGCCGTTCTCATCCTCTGCGGATGCCTTCCACCAGTGGCGCAGTTCGAGCGTGTCGCCGGTGAGGACAGCTTCGGTCTTGACGGCCGGATCGTCCTCCGTCTCGCCGGACTTCATGTAGTTGCCGTCGAACGTGATGGTCACTTCGGTGTCGCCCTTGTTCCACTGGAATTCCTTGTAGCCCCAGAACGTGTCTGTACCGTCCGTCAGCTCTGCGGAGCAAACCGCACCGCCGCCGCAGTACCATGCCGCATTCTCGGAGGAATCGGAAGTCACGTTAATGATGATCTTGGACAGATGTTCCGGATCGGAGATCGGGATGAGCTTGCCTTCCTCGCCGTCCTCCAGATCTGCATAAGCAAAGGTCTGCTCCTCGCCGGCCGCTTTCTTCAGAACGTGGAAAGCGACGACCTCGTTTGCCTGACCGGAGAGAACGTATTCGCTGTCGCCGTCCTCGGTGGACATCACATAGCCGTCCGGAACGGATACGATCTTTACCACGTCCCTCGGGTTATCGGTGGAAAGCGTCAGGGGCTTGTCGCTCGTTGCCCATGTCTCGCCCGCAAGGGAAACCTTAACACCGGGAACCGGTTCGCCGTTCTGGTCGTAAACATTCACAGAAACGGTGTACAGTGCCGCGGAAGTCGGATTGGTCGACGGCTCCGTTGCTTCGGTCGTCGGCTGGACATCCGGCTCAGTGGTCGGCTCGGTCGGATCGGTGACATCAGACTTCGGAACGGCATACAGACCGTAAGCCGTCATCGCCTTGGAAGTTGCGCTGATGAACATGGCGGTCATGTCCTCGAAGGTGTGGCCTTCCTTCTCGATCGCCGCCTTGAGATCCTCGTAGGTGAAGGTCTTGGTGAACGGGGTATCCGTTTCGTCGCTGGAATCCACACGATCCCAGATCTTGCCCTCGCCCTGGAGTACCAGCTCCGGCGCTGCCTTGGAATCGTAGAACATCACGAAATCGTAATTGCCGTCGAGGTAATCCTGCCAGCCGGCAACTTCCGTGTTGCCCCAGACCTTGATGGCTTCGCCCTCGGTGGACTTGAAGATCTCCTTCCAGTCAGAACCGATGGTCAGATTGCTCCAGTCGAAGACCGGCTCAGTCGCCTTTTCGTAGTCCTTCATATTGGACTTGATGCCGTAAACGTCCATCATCGCCTGTACAACGGGCTTGGACTGGGTGTACCATGTGCAGGTGTCGCGGTAGAGATAACCGTGCGCCTCGCCGTCGGTGCGGTCAACGACATTGTTGTCCCACAGAACGCAGGGGATGCCCTTGGCCTTTGCCTTGGTGAGGTAATCCGTCGCCCAGCGGCATCTGTCCTCGGTGTTCGAGAAATCGGAAGCGGAGAACTCACCGATGATGATCGGTGCATTCTTCTCGTCCTGAAGCTGACCTAAATAATCAAACATATTGGACAGCTCAGCCTCATAATCCGCACCCCAGCCGGACGCACCGGGGAAGGTGTGGTTTGCCTTTTCGTCGGTCGCCATCGTGAAGTAGTACGGTGTGTACGCATGGACGGAAAGCGCCACATTGCCGGCACCGTCGGGGATGGCGATATTGGAGATGGCGGTCTTGTCATTGGAAGCGCAGTAGCCGGGGAGCATCAGCAGACGTTCCTTGTTGGCGGCGCTGCCCTGACCGCGGACGGTCTTGACAAAAGCGGCATTCAGATTGTTGATATACTGCCATGTATAGCCGTCATCGCCGGAACCGTTGCCCCACTGCTGGACCTTCGGGTTTTTGAGCTGACGCGGCTCGTTCATGCCCTCGAAAATGAGGTGCTGGTCGTAATCCTGGAATGTCTCAGCGACCTGCGACCAGATGGACGTGAGCTTTGCCTTGGCGTCCTGATAGGTTTCATCGGTAAACACGTCCACATTCACCCAGTCCTCGTGGTGAACGTTCAGAATGACGAATAGATCGCGGTCGATGGCGTAGTCAACGGTTTTCTTGACGTAATCCATCCAGGTGTCGTTGACCAGATACATCTGGGAATCCTCGTCCCATTCGATGTGCTGGTACCAGGTGGTCGGGATGCGCACGGTATTGAAGCCGGCGTCCTTGACGGCCTGGAACTGGTCAGCGGTCGGTTCCGGGTTACCCCATGCCTTGGCGAATTTCGCAGGAGAAGCGGTCGTACTCAGACCACTGTCGGTGCTGTCGAGCGTATTGCCGAGGTTCCAGCCGATCTTCATCTCGCTGACGATGCCCTTGGCATCCTTGCCGGACAGCGAAGCCGCGCTGACCGGAGCCGGCGGCAGATATCCGAACGCTGTGACCGCCATTGCAGCAGCGGAGAGCGCGGAGGTCAGTCTGCCGATGTTGTGTTTCTTCATTGATGATTTCCCCTCTCTGATTAAATTTTTGGATCCGCACGCACAGCAAAATTTGCAGTATTCCATGCGGACGGATCCTGTGTGAAATTTTGGATTTCCCGTGCCGCAGTGCAGCTACGTCACGGAGAAGAATACGGCGCCCTGCCGCACCCTTTGATGCCTCTCTTTATGAAAACATTGTTTGGATTCAGCGTGAAATAGAAATGCTTTCATTGATTCTATTATACAATTTTTCGATGGGCTTGTCAATGGAAACTGGCGATTTTTCTGAGTTTTGAGATGTAAATATTTTTAACAGCGATAAATCAGTGAAACAAGTTCACACTTTTTCAATTTCTGCAAAACCTGCACCGGAGGGGGAGAAAATGAGGAATGAGGGATTAGAAATTAGGAATGAGGAATGAAGAATTAGGAATGAGAAATGAGGAATGAGGAATGAGGAATTGAATGCGTAATTAAGCAGACAGCCCAAATCTTTGATTTGGTGCTGGTCGCTTATGCATAGTTGCGTAATGATATCATTACTCATTAAAAAAGCCCCCGGCTAAGGATGATTGCTCTTAGTCAGGGGACGATTCTATTAGTAAGCCTATTGAAATCCGCGCCGCAGGCGCACCACAATTCCTCATTCCTCATTCCTCATTCCTAATTCCTAATTCCCCCAATTTCCCCAATTTCCCCCAAAGCGCCCGGTCGTTCACCGCGCAGGCGGCGATGGCGATGAGGGTGCCGAGGAGGCCGCCGACCAGGACGTCGGTCGGGAAATGGACGTAGAGATACAGCCGCGTCAGCGCGATGGTCACAGCAAGGGCGACTGCGGCGATGCCGGCTTTCTTATAATAGTGCAGGAGCGAGACCGACGCCGCCATGCCGGACAGGGTGTGGCACGAGGGGAAGCTGTAGTCCTTTGGGATCGGGATCAGCATGGGATCGAGCGGTGCGATCCAGCAGGGGCGGTCGCGTGCCACGAGGAGCTTTAGGAAGAGATTGCCGACGAGCAGTCCCATGATGAGGGCGAGTGCCATGGAAACGCCGCATTTGCGCCACTTCGGGACTGCCAGACAGACCAGCGCCGCGATGATCCAGAAGACACCGGCATTGCCCAGAACGGTGATCTTCGGGACGATCCAGTCCAGGGCAGCGCATTGCAGATGGTTCTGGATCCAGTTGAGGATCGCGAAATCGAATTCCTGTATACTCAAAATCAGACACGACCTTTCAGGGTTTTTATCAAGAACGGAATACCGCACAAGGACGGCTTTTTTGTGGAAACACCAGTCTTTGTGCGGCTTTTGGGATTGGTATTACTCCGTCGTTTCCCGACGCTCACGGCTGCGCTTCTTGGCAAGCTCGATGCTCCGGCCGGTGATGCCGGAGAGCTTCTTGACCGTGGATTCCGGAAAATCGGAAATAAAGAGGAATGCGTGTTCCTTGGCTTCCGCAGGAGAGAGCCGCAGGATCCGCCGGAAGAAAGCGTAGGTCATCTCATAGTCGCCGTCGAGTCTGGCAGCGAGTTCGATCCCGCGCGGCGTCAGTCGGACAGCCTCGCAATACTCCGGCTCGACCAGTTCCATACGGAGCATACACTTCATCATCTTGCTCACGCTTGGTCTGGTGACGCCGAGGTCGGCGGCGATGTCTACACAACGGATGCGGCCTTTCTCGCGCTGCAGGCGATAGATGCACAGCAGATAGCGATATTGTCCGGCACACAGATTCATTCCCGTCACGTCCTTTCTAATTTACGGGGAAGGGGTGCGATTGTTACTTTTCTATCATACCATATTTGTCGGAATTTGTCAAGGCGCTTTATTTAGTGCGTAGTTCGTAGTGCGTAGTTTAGGAATTAGGAATGAGGAATTAGGAATGAGGAATGAATAGTGAATAATGAATAGTGAGAAAATCAACAACGCCAAATCCTATAAGGGCGGATAAGCCTATTTAAATCCGTGCCGTCAGGCACACCACAATTCCTAATTCCTCATTCCTCATTCCTCATTGTCAAGAAGTTCAAGAACGCCAAATCCTATAAGGGAGGAAATGTGGCAATCTTGGCTATCTTGGGTGTACATTTGTCTATAGAGCTGAAACTTTGTCGCGTATTTTCAGAAAGTTGTACCGAAACGTACAACTTTTGGTGTTTTTTCCCCCTTTATGGAGGGGCTTTCCTCCGAAAGCAATTTCTTAATCATTTCAGGAGGTATTGCGATGGAAGCAAACACTTGGGAAAAGG
>JAFPXW010000430.1 GCA_017394565.1 Oscillospiraceae bacterium
CTTTTCGAGAAAAGCTTGACCAAAAGCGTTTAAGTTGGCTCGACTGCACTCACATTAGAATCCAGAATGATCACTCGTAACGAATTAAAAAAACATCGCGAAGCGATACCACAACTACGCACTACGCACCACGCACTACGCACTCAAGCAAAGCGCTTCGCGCTTTGCTTGACAAATCTGCGCTTGTGTGGTAAACTCAATAAGAGGGCCAATCAGCCCGATCACTGATGGGAGTTATGTACATGAAACATTGGAAAAAAGTAACCGCGCTTTGCCTTTGCGCAGTTTGTTCCTGCACATTCCTGACCGGATGCAGCACGAACGCCAAAAAAAACCAGAATATCGCCGAGGAGGACCTGCCCTTCGGCGCGACCATGCGCGAGGATAAGTCCTCCTACGCCATCCCGATCGCCTATGACCGCCGCTTTATCAATGAGGAACAGGTCACGGCTGTCACAAATTTCTTTTCCGCCATCCAGAATCAGGACGCCGATCTTTATCAGGCATCGACGTTTGATTATTACCTTGATTACCAGAAAGACAAGGTCTATGCCGTTTCCACGCCGGAGGAGCTCATGCAGAAGCTTCACGAGTCCATCGCGCAGAGCGCCGGAGAGGATTTCCAGTTCCGCATGGTGACGTTCACCGGTATGGCAACGAATCAGGAGGCCGGCGACCTGCACGAGATCTGCACCATGCTCGGCTCGCTCTATACGGGCGAAACGTCGTTCTCCGACAGCCTGACCGGTGCGTGGGACTTCACGGTCGAGTGGAACATCAGCTACGAAAATGACGCGAAATTCCTGAATGTCGCCGACCAGCACATCTTTGTATTCCAGACGGCGGACGGGTATTTCTGCGTGATCTGACGGAGGGGAGATATGCCAAGATTTTTCGTGGAGTCCGGTGATCCGGAGGAAATCGTCATCACCGGCGAGGACGCGCGTCACATCGGGCGCTCCCTGCGGATGCGCGTGGGCGAGGAACTGACGATTTGTGCGCAGGGAATGGACTATCAATGCAAAATTGTCCGCATCACAGACACAGATGTGTACCTCCATCCGGAAACTATCACACCATGCGCCGCCGAACCGACGGTGAATGTGACGCTGTATCAGGCTGTCCCGAAGCAGGACAAATTCGCGGAGATCGTGCAGAAAGCGGTCGAATTGGGTGCTGTGCGGATCGTACCGGTGCTGACGGCGCGATGCGTGGCAAGACCGACGAAAGCGGAGTTCGAGAAAAAGCGCGACCGCTTGCAGAAGATCGCCCTATCTGCGGCGAAGCAGTCGGGACGCGGCATCATTCCGGAAGTGTCGGGCTTGCTGACGTGGAAGGAAGCGCTGACCGAGATGCAGCAGCAGGACATTGCGGTGATGCTGTACGAGGAGCAGGGCGGCGTGCGGTTCGGCGAGGTGCCGTTGGCGGAGAAGCGGAATGTCGGGCTGTTCATCGGCAGCGAGGGCGGCATTTCGGAGGAAGAAGCGGCACAGGCCGTCGATGCCGGATTGCATCGGGTGTGGCTCGGAAAGCGCATCCTGCGCTGTGAAACCGCACCGACCGCGGCGATTTCGGTGCTGATGTATCTGACGGGGAATTTATAATATTTTTAAGGGACGCGCAATGCTAAAACACTGCGGGTGCAGGGGGCGCATCCCCCTGCAAAAAAAGCCCCCTCCTTGGGGATAAGCAGGCAGCCAGCGAGGAACGAGCGCCGCTGATCGCTTATGCAGAGCAGGGGTTTGGGGGTGGGGGGAAAGAAGGACGCTCGTTCGATTTGCTAAATTGTCAGTACTGCTTCCCTGACGCCCCCAAAAATATCCCCTCCGTAAAAATCTCCCTATATTTGACATAACTGCCAAATTGACAGAAAAAAATTTCGGAAAAGTGTTGAAATTATCTTTGAAGTGTGGTATAATAGTAGTGTCTAAGAACGGTCTGTGATGGATGGTTCTGAAAGAGCCGGTTTCCTGTCCGCAGCAGGCGGCACAAATTCACAAGTCTGCGGAGAAAAGAGGCACCTGATATGAACTGGAAGATCATTGCAATCATTGCTGCTACCGCACTCGCTACCGCTGCTGCTGTTGTGTTCGTTCTGCAGAAGCAGAACAGCAAGCGCAAGATGCGTTTCGACAGCTCCGCGTTTGATGATGACGATTTTATGGACGACATCGCGTGCGCTGAGAACTGCACATTTGCTGACGACAGCCTGGATATTGATGTCAGCGACGCGACCGAGAAGGTTGAGGAGGTTGTCGAGAAGGCAGCCGACGCTGTAGAGGATGCGATCGACGAGGCCAAGGACAAGCTCACTGACTGAGTTTCGGCTTGATTTTCGATGAAAATTGGAAAAGACTGCTCCGTGTGGGGCAGTCTTTTTTGTGTTGTGGGGGATTTGGGGGAAGTGATTCGTCGTCGCATAAAGGCGACGAGGAAAGTCTTTCGGTGAGGGGAGGTAGGGTAA
>JAFPXW010000431.1 GCA_017394565.1 Oscillospiraceae bacterium
CCCCTGCCTGGTGAGTTCCGTCATGGTTTCGAGGACGATGAGCTGGTTGCGGAAGTCGAGGTTCGATTCCGGTTCGTCCAGCACAAGGATCTTCGGATCCGCCGCCAGCGCCCGCGCGATGAGTACCATCTGCAATTCGCCGCCGCTCATTTCCGCGCAGCTTTTCTTCGCAAGATGGGTGATTTTCATACGCTCCATGAGCTCCTGCGTAAGCTCCGTATCCTTTTGCGACGGCTGCGAGAAAATGCCGATATGGGCATTTCTGCCGAGGAGGATGGTTTCCTCCGCCGTCGCCGCCGATGCGAAATTCCGCGCCTGCGGCACATAGGCGATCTTCTGCCAGAGTTCGCGCGGCGGAATGGTGCGCACCGGTCTGCCGTCCAGCAGACTTTCACCGGAGGTCCACTTCAGGAAACCCAGCATACAGCGCAGCATGGTCGTTTTTCCGGCGCCCTTCGGGCCGAGGATGGCGATGAGGTCGCCGCTTTCGGCGGTGAGGTTGATCCTGTCGAGGATCTGCGTGCCGTGCCTGTAGCCGAAGCAGCCGTCCTGAATGGGTAGCATCATAAACGCCACCCCCTGCTGCGGCGCATCAGGATAATAAAGAACGGTGCGCCGATGATCGCCGTCAGAACGGAGATCGGGATCTCCGCCGCGGAAATGCTCCGTGCCATCGTGTCCACGACGATCAGGAAAGCTGCGCCGAGGCTCACCGAAGCCGGAATGAGGGCGCGGTGATTATTCCCGAACGCCATGCGGCAAATGTGCGGGATCAGCAGTCCCACCCAGCCGACCTGTCCGCACATCGCGACGCTCGACGCGGTCATGGCCGTTGCGCAAATGATGGTCACGATGCGAAGCAGTTTGATATTGCTGCCGAGGGATCGGGCTTCGTCCTCGCCAAGCGGCAGGACATTGAGCTGCCAGCGGAGCGCAAACAGCACCGCGATGCCGGCAATAATAAAGGGTGCGCCCCATTTGAGCGACTCAAATCCGGCGCTCGCCAGGCTTCCCATCAGCCAGTAGGTGATGGCAGGCAGCTGGGTTTCGGTGTCGGCGGTGAATTTCACCAGTGACACCAGCGAGGAGAACAGCGAACCGATCATGATGCCGCCCAATACCACAGAGGACAGTCCCCTGCCCTTTCCGGCGGCGGACAGCCACGTCAATGTGACTGCGAGGATGCCGAACGCAAATGCGATCGCCTGCACGCCGAGCAGGCCACATCCCAGCAGCAGGGCGAGCGCTGCGCCGAACGACGTTCCCGATGCGACACCGAGGGTATCCGGCGTGGCCAAAGGATTCGCAAAAAGGCTCTGAAACGCGCATCCGGCAACCGAAAGCCCTGCACCCACCAGTGCTGCCAGCAGTACGCGCGGCATCCGGATATTCCAGATGACGATGCCCATCTGCTTGTCCATCTCTGCGCCGGTGAATTTCGCGGTCACGACCTGCCAGATCTCGGAAACGGGGTAGGAGATGCGCCCGATGCAAAGCGCCGCAAATCCCAGCAAAACCGGCAGGATCACCAGGATCACCGCCCATGCCGGATGCAGCGCACCGATACGGCTGTGCTTCATGCGTTTCCTCCGGAGGTGACGTTGGAGTAGGCGGTTTTGGCGGAGATGCCGTCCAACCGTCCGATGCGTCCGGACAGCGCACTAATCTCCGTCTGCGGCGCATCGACGGCCACACTGATGACACTGATGCCGCGCTGCGGATACGGGATGCCCATGCGCCCGATGATATACTGGCTGTACTCATGCAGTATTGCATTTAATGCTCCCACCTGTTCAGGATTTTCCACAATGATGCCAATGATCGCAACTCTTGTTTCCATTCAAAACGCTTCCTTTTTTCTCAGAATATGGCGGAAGCTAAAAAACTGCGCCCTTTCCGGAAGGGCGCAGCGTGGCTTTATTGCAAAAATCAATGCTGCAAGCTTCCGGTTCAGTTTTCGAGCTTTACCGTCAGGATACATGAATAGTATACCACTTTTTCGAGGACTTGTCAAGTGTCGCAATTTAGGGCATTTTCAATCAAAACCCTCCAGATTCGACGCAATATTTTTCTATCGCTTTTAGGTAAATTCTTATCGTAATCTATTGCATTCCCGTCAAGGATGTGCTATAATAAAAATATACAGATAGAAATATTTTTCTTGGTTTTTACAATCGTTAAAAGGGTATCGGATAGGAGGATCTGAATGCTGACAAGGATCTATGAGTGTACGGATATTATCGCGGACTTCTTCGTTTGCTTGCTTCTTGCGCGGTATGTATTCCTGATCCCTCCGCTGCGGACTCGCCGCGCGGAACATCTTTTCTGGCTGGCTGCGTGCTTATTTTCGTGCGTTTCCGGTCAGCTTTTCGGACTTCTGATGGGACACCAGACGATGGGATTCTGTCTGGCGATCTATATTTATCTGGCACAGTCCGGGCAGCCGCAGCGTTTTCTCAGGGTATTTCAGTTCTTCCCGATCATGGGAATGGCACTGGCACTGATCCTGCCGCTCAACCGCATCCCGCCGCTGCTGCTGCGGATGGAACCGGAATCGCAGGCAACCTACACACTGGCTCTGTACACCATTCTTGCGATTCCCCTCAATCTGGTCATGTTCCGCTGCAAGGCTCAGCGGCAGGCCTTTTGTGAAGCCATGAAATCGCGACGGCTCGAACGCTGGGAACAAGGCTTTCTGTACAGCATCGGCACGATGATGATGTTCTTCACCCCGACCTTGACGCTATACGACTTCGATAGCCTGACCGGTGATGCCCAGCTGCATTTTATCCATATGACCGTGATGAGTTCACTGGTATGTTTCCTCGTCACACTGACTGTCATCATCCTGATCATGAGCGGCGGCAAGAGCGTTCACCTCAAAACACAGGTCCTCGGAATGCAGCACAACATCATCGCAGCCATGGCGGACATCGTTGAGAACCGCGACGAAAACACCGGCGGCCATATCAAGAGAACCGCGAAATATGTGGAGATCATCGCTGTCAATCTCAAGGTCAATCAGCTCTACACGAATATCCTCACCGACCAGTACATCGCGGATATGATCATCGCAGCACCGCTGCACGACATCGGCAAGATCCACATCCCGGATGCCGTCCTCAAAAAGCAGGGGCGCTTCACGGATGAGGAATTCCAGATCATGAAAAGCCACACCACTGCCGGACGGCGATTGCTGACACGCGCAGAAGGCATCCTCGGAAAATCCAGCTACCTCGACATTGCGGTGCAGATGGCGAATTACCACCACGAATGGTGGAACGGC
>JAFPXW010000035.1 GCA_017394565.1 Oscillospiraceae bacterium
GCGAAAAAGCCAAACTCTTAGCCCCGAAATGGAGCATGGACAAGATCTCCACCCTCGGCGGCATCGACAAGGCACAGGCGGAACTGAACAGTTTTCAGGGGGCGAAATTTATAAGTGCGTAGTTCGTGGTTCGTAGTTGAATGTGTCCGCTTCGCGGACTTAAAAAAACATCGCCGCAGGCGATACCAAAAACTACGCACCACGCACTACGAACTACGCACTAAAAAAGGGGGGGATTTCCATGATCCGAGAATTTTTCCTGTCGCTCACGCCGATGCTGATCCATCTGGTGTTCTGGGGAGGGCTTCTGGTACTCCTCATCCGCCGGTCGAATCATACTGTCGAGCGCTCCAAGACCGAAAAATCCGTCCTGCGCATCATCGGGGCCGTCCTCCTGATCCTGCTGGCGTTCATCGGCGTATCGTTTCTGCTGTCCCTCTGGCAGTTCACGAATCGCTCCAGAGTCAGCGCCCAGAACAGCAACGCCAAGCAGATCTACAATGCATTTGCAACAGCAGTCGCAACCCTTGATGAAAACGGCGAACTGCCGGAGCACTGCGCGGAAATTTACACCGGCAGGATCGGTCACGCGCCGGAAAACGACGCACTCCTGCAGGAAACCGACTGGTTTCTGAATAATCTCCGCGGCTACTACGTCATTGTCACCGATGAAAACTGGCAGATCGACTACACCCTCTGGTCAGAAAACCCCATCACCCCCGACGAGATCCACCCCTACACCAACGAACAGCAGCTGCGTTTCCGCAACCGCATTTTCGTGGACCATTCCGAAGCCGTGGGATACTATAAATAGTGCGTAGTTCGTAGTTCGTGGTTCGTAGTTGAATGTGTCCGCTTCGCGGACATTTTAAAAATCATCGCCGCAGGCGATACCATCACTACGAACTACGCACCACGCACTACGCACTAAAAAAGGTGGTGTATTTCATGCTGTACTTTCTGCAAGCCCTGCTCTCGCCGCCGGTATTGGGGGCTTTGGCGATTTTTGTCCTGCCGTGGGGGATCGCGGCGCTCATCGACCGCAGGCTTGACCGGACACGGCGCATTTCCGGATTGCCGCCGGTGCGGATTCATGCGAAAACGTTCCTCGCGGTCGGGTATCTGCTCGCATTTCTGGGTTTCATCGCGTTTTCCGTCATCCCGTCTCTGCTCGATTTCACGGCGAAAGACAAACTGCTCGCCGCCAATTACGCTGCGAAAGATGTCGCACGGTGTGCAGAGGCATTCGCAGAAGAAGCCGACCTGCGGGAATGGGACGCACCGCAGACCTGCATCGGGCGGTTTTCGGACACGGATACCGCACTGGCCGCCCACCTCCACGAACAACTCGGCGAACGCTACCCTGCCGACTGGTATGCCGTCGTCTTTGAGGATGGAAACGTTGCCTTTGCGCTGTATTCCGGTCACGAACTGACTGCCGCCGACCTGCACGAACCGGATGCCGCCGCCGAACGCAAACGCCTTACAAAATTCGGCGCATCCTCACGCGATGCGATCGGATTTTATGAGAATGAGGAGTGAGGAATTAGGAATGAGGAATTTTTGAAAATTCCAATTCCTCATTCCTAACGATGCACCCGTTTCGCTATGCAGGGCGATCCGTTGAAACCAAGATTCTCTCGGAAATGCCAATTCCTCATTCCTAATTCCTCATTCCTAATTTCTAACGATTCCACAATTTCCCTTGCAATTTCCGAAAAACTATAGTATAATAAATACATCCCCCTGCACCGGCAGGAGAAACAGAATGATTTCAGAAATTGGAGCGTGAATGAATTATGGCATATGTCATCGGCGTTGATCTCGGAACAAGCGGCACGAAAACCGTGCTGTTTGACGAAACCGGCAAGGTCATCGCATCCCACACAATCGAATACCCCATGTATCAGCCGCAGAACGGCTATGCAGAACAGGATCCGGCAGATTGGCGCGAGGCGGCTTTCCAGACGATCCATGCTGTCATGCAAACGTCCGGTGTCAAGCCGGAGGATGTCCGCGGCATCGGACTCTCCGGTCAGATGCACGGTCTGGTCATGCTCGATGAGGGCGGCAATGTCCTGCGCCGTTCCATCATCTGGTGCGATCAGCGTACCGCCGCGGAATGCGACGAGATCACCGAAAAGGTCGGTGCAAAACGGCTCATCGAGATCACCGCAAACCCTGCCCTCACCGGATTTACAGCATCGAAAATTCTCTGGGTGCGGAATCACGAGCCCGAAATTTACGCGAAATGCCGCCACATCCTGCTGCCGAAGGATTACGTCCGCTACTGCCTGACCGGAGAATTTGCGACGGAAGTTTCCGATGCCTCCGGTATGCAGCTCCTCGACATCCCGAAGCGCCAGTGGTCAGACGAAGTCCTCGAAAAACTCGGCATCGACAAGTCCCTCCTCGCCAAGGTCTACGAGTCCCCCGAAGTCACCGGCAGGCTCACTGCCGATGCCGCTGCGAAGTGCGGTCTGAATGCCGGAACGATCGTGGTCGGCGGTGCCGGTGACAATGCCGCCGCAGCCGTCGGTACAGGCGTTGTTCGGGACGGCAGAGCATTCACAACGATCGGTACATCCGGTGTCGTCTTTGCGCACACCTCGGAGATCACCATTGATCCGAAGGGCAGAGTCCACACGTTCTGCTGTGCCGTTCCCGGTGCATGGCACGTCATGGGCGTGACACAGGGCGCAGGACTTTCGCTCAAATGGTTCCGCGACCAGTTCTGCGACACGGAGAAAGCCACCGCCAGACTCATGGGCGTGGATGAATACTACCTCATGGACAAGGCGGCGCTCGCCTCCCCCATCGGCGCGAACAAGCTGCTGTATCTGCCCTACCTCATGGGCGAACGCACACCGCACCTCGATCCGAATGCACGCGGCGTATTTTTCGGACTGTCCGGAATGCACACCAAGCGCGATATGCTCCGTGCCGTGATGGAGGGCGTGACGTATTCCCTGCGTGACTGCGTGGAGGTCTGCCGGGAGATGGGCGTGAATGTTTCGGATATGATGGCTTGCGGCGGCGGCGGTTCGTCACCGGTATGGCGCCAGATGCTTGCCGACCTGTACGACTGCCCGGTCAAGACCGTCGATTCCAAGGAAGGCCCTGCCCTGGGCGTTGCGATCCTTGCGATGGTCGGCGCCGGTATCTACGGCAGCGTCCCGGAAGCGTGCGACGCCATCCTCCGCACCGCCAATGTGCAGGAGCCCGTGGCAGAGAATGTCCCGGAATACGAGAAATACTACCAGATGTACCGGAAGCTCTACCCGGCACTGAAAGCACAGTTCGCAGAACTGGCGGCGATGTAAAAATAGTTCGTAGTTCGTAGTGCGTAGTGCGTAATTATGGTATCGCTTCGCGATGATTTTAAATAAAAAAGCAAAAGCCCTCGGCTACGGGATGATTTCCCTTAGCCGAGGGCTTTTGACGATTAGTATGCCTGTTTTAATCTGTCCGGTGTCAGCCGGACACATCAACTACGCACTACGAACTAATTCTCATCTCTCTTTCCGCTTCTGCACATGATAGATGATGCGTGCCAGAATCGGCTCCGGACAGAGGGAGGCAGCGATGATGCCGGCCTTGACGGCGAGGGAGGGGACGATGATGCATTTGCCAGCCATGACTTCATTGATCGCGTAATGCGCCACATACACCGGATCGGCTGGCTTGACGGAGAAATTCACGCCGGCACGGTTGTTGAAATTCGTATTGACAGGCCCCGGGCACAGCACACCGATCGTCACATTCGACCGGCGGCGGCGCAGTTCCTCGCGGATGGCAGTCGTCATGCGCACGACGTAATTCTTGGAGGCGTAATAGCTTGACAGCATGGGCCCCGTTGCAAAGCCTGCGATCGAGCCGACATTCAGGATGACACCGGAATCCCGGCGCACCATGTCGCGCAGAAACAGCTTTGTCAGGATGTGCAGCGACCGGATATTGACCTCGATCAGCTCCAGCTCCTCCTCCAGCTTCGTGTCCAGAAAATCCCCGAACACGCCGAATCCGGCATTGTTCACGAGAAAGTCGATGCGCATCCCCTTGCAGAAGCGGTAGAGTTCCTCCGCCGCGCCGCGCTTGGCAAGGTCGAGCGCGATGTATTTCGTATCCTCGCCGAATTCTGCCGCCAGTTCTTTCAGGACGCGCTCATTGCGTCCCGTCAGCACCAGCGCCCAGCCTGCCTGATGCAGATATTTCGCCATTTCCTTCCCGATGCCGGATGTCGCTCCGGTGATGAGTGCGCGTTTTCTCATAAAGATTACCTCCGTTTGTCAGTTCTGATGCATTCGCTGTCCGTCGCCCTGCAAGATAGCCCCTTTTGGGGAGTGGGGGGCGCCAGCCCAATGCTAACAACTTAGCAAATTGAACAAGCGTCCTTCTTTCCCCCCACCGCCTACGGCATAAGCGACCAGCACCAAATCAAAGATTTGGGCTGTCTGCTTACCCCAACCCCCTGCTCTGCATAAGCGAACAGCGGCGCTCGTTCCTCGCTGGCTGCC
>JAFPXW010000432.1 GCA_017394565.1 Oscillospiraceae bacterium
AACCTCAAGATGCTGTATCGCGACAACGAGAACCTGATCTTCGACGAGCCGACCGCAGTGATGACGCCGCAGGAGATCCAAGAACTGATGCAGAACATGAAGGGTCTGTCACAGGAAGGCAAATCCATCCTCTTTATTTCCCATAAGCTCAACGAGATCATGGAAGTCGCCGACCGCTGCTCCGTTCTCCGCAAGGGCAAATACATCGGCACCGTCGAGATCGCGAACACGACCAAGGAAGAGCTTTCCCGCATGATGGTCGGCCGCGACGTCGAATTCGTCGTTGCCAAAGATCCGGCGCAGCCCACCGACGTCGTTCTCAATGTTGAGGGGATGACGGTCGCATCCAAAATGCACCACAACAATGCGGTCAAGAACGTTTCTCTCCAGGTACGCCGCGGCGAGATCGTCTGTATCGCCGGTATCGACGGCAATGGCCAGACCGAGTTCGTTTACGGCATTTCCGGTCTTGAGCCGCTGAAGGCGGGCAAGATCGAATTCCTCGGTCAGGACATCACCAAGGCGCCGATCCGCAAGCGCAACGTCATGGGCATGAGTCATATTCCGGAAGACCGCCATAAGCATGGCTTGGTTCTGGACTATACGCTGGAAAACAACCTCGTTCTGCAGCGTTATTTCGAACCGGAATTCACCAGCAAGGCGGGTTTCCTCAGAAAAGGAAACATTCGCAAATATGCGGAAAAGCTCATCGACCAGTACGACGTCCGTTCCGGTCAGGGCCCCATCACTCCGGCGCGCGCGATGTCCGGCGGCAACCAGCAGAAAGCGATCGTCGCCCGTGAGATCGACAAGAACCCCGAGCTGCTGATCGCTGTTCAGCCGACCCGCGGTCTTGACGTCGGCGCGATCGAGTACATCCACAAGCAGATCGTGAAACACCGCGATGCAGGCAACGCCGTGCTTCTGGTGTCTCTCGAACTGGAAGAGGTCATGAGCCTGTCCGACCGCATCCTCGTTATGTACGAGGGCGAGATCGTCGGCGAGCTTGACCCGAAGACCACCACCGTCGAAGAGCTCGGCCACTACATGGCCGGCGCGAAGCGGCAATAATTTAGGAGGTCAGGAAACAATGAAAGAAAAGAAATCACTGTTACGCAACGGCGGCTTCCAGACCTTCACCACGTCGATCGTGTGTATCATTCTCGGCATGATCGTCGGTTTTCTGGCGCTGCTGATCATTGAACCGAGCGGTGCTTGGGGCGCCATCGTCGCCGTCATCAAGAACTTCTTCAGCTACCCCTCCGCAGCGTTCCGCCTGCAGTATTTCGGCTCCACGCTGGCAAAGACCGCACCGCTGATTTTCTGCTCGCTGTCCGTTTTGTTCGCGTACAAGGTCGGCTTGTTCAACATCGGCGCTGCCGGTCAGTACTGCCTCGGTATTGCGCTGGCGCTGTATCTGGCGATCATCGTGCAGCTTCCGTGGTATATCTGCCTGCTCGCAGGCATTGCTGCCGGCGCGATTTCCGGCGCACTCTGCGGCATTCTCAAGGCATTCTTCAACGTCAACGTCGTTATCTCCGGCATCATGCTTAACTGGATCTCCCTCTACGGGACGAACCTGCTGCTGAAGCCTGCGATGGATCCGTCCGGCAAGGACACCTTCCGTCTGGTTAACAAGGCAAAGCAGGCGCTGCTGCCCACGCTGGGTCTGGATAAGCTCTTCAACAAGAACCAGTACGTCACCATTGCGATCCCGCTTGCCATTATTGCGGCGGTCGTGATCTGGATCATTCTGGACAAGACCAAGCTCGGCTATGAGCTGAAGGCGACCGGCAACAACCTCAACGCCGCCAAGTACTGCGGCATGAAGGAAAACCGCAACATCGTCCTCACCATGGTGATTGCCGGCGGTCTTGCCGCTATGGGCGGCGCCCTGTATTACCTGTCCGACTTCGAGCAGTGGAACGTCAACGCGTCCGCAGTTCCGGGCATGGGCTTCAACGGCATCGCGGCTGCCTTCCTCGGCGGTCTGAACCC
>JAFPXW010000433.1 GCA_017394565.1 Oscillospiraceae bacterium
GGCGTAGTATAGCATTATTGTAGCGCTTTTTCCGGAAAATGTCAAGGGGAATGACTCGGGTTTCATTTTATAAATGAAAGAAGGCAGCTCAGAGGTCTGCCCCGGAACTGCCTTCCAATGAAAACGTTTATGTTCTTACTTCTTGCCCTGGATCGCCAGCTTGACGGCACGATATGCGCCGTGGTAGATCTTCTGCTCGTTGTTATGACGGATCGCGCTGCACATTTTGTCGATGATGTCGCCGTTTCGCTGCATCAGTGAGAGCATTGCGCCGGTTTCCAGCGGTGTTGCGCACTCAAACGTGCCGTCGCCAAGTTCCGCCGCACGGATCGCGCCCCATGCTTCATGACCGCCGACACGCCGGATCATCAGCTTCGGAACCGGATAAAAGCTTAGTTCACTCGGTTTTGTGATCAGCACATCGCTGACACGCATCAGCAGATTCGTCGAATACACGGCTGCGAAAATATCATCATCACAAAATGCATGGATGCCCTTGACCTCGCCGTCGTATGCCTGCTCACAGAACCGCGTTACTTCGTCAAAATCATCGAAATGCTCCGTCACCATCATGCGCATTTCCGGGATCTCCTCCAGCAGTTCGTGCCAGACGCCGCGGTGGTCGCCGACGTTGACAAACAGAACGGCTTTCCCCTTCCGGATCTGCGGCAAGAGCTTGTGGATGACGCTCACGAAAATTTCCCTCTGCGCACCTGCACCGCCGACACTCATCAGCCAGCGCCGTGCCTCACCCTGCTTCACACGGTCAAGGCGTTTCTGGCAGTCCGCGTCGATGTTGCTGACAAGCTCGTGATCCACATAATGGCCGGTATACGCAATGGACGTGCCGGTCATCGGCGAAAGCTGCCGTGTTTTGTCCATGCCGCGCAGCACGCGGTAGCCCATATAGGCGGATGGTGTCTGCACCGTGTGGATCGCACCCTCGGACAGGTGCAGCGCCATCGGCCAGTTGTCCGGGATGGCATTGACGACCTTCGTCAGACCTGCGTGGATCGCGCCCTGTGCCGGCCATACATGGCACGCCACGAACGGGATGTCCTTCGGCAATTCCTGGTACACCGGCACCATCAGCTCCGCGACCTTCTGGTCACACGCATTGTAGGCAAGCTTCCGGAAGCCCTCGCTGTTCATCGGCTCCCAGAAAAACTTGTTAAACAATTTTGAGGACTGTGACAAGCGCGAACCGAGTGAATACATCTGATTCTGCTCTGCAATGACCTTGCCGCAGGTCGCATTTGTGAACGAGTGCAGGTCGAACCAGAACGGATCATACCCCATGGCGTGAGCTGCCGATGCCATCGCCATCGAAATCCTGTAATGTCCGAATCCCATGCGGATATTGCCGATGATGACGCTCTTGTCATCGAAGTGCGCCGGGTGTCCCGTGCCGATCGTGATCTGCCGGACGCCCAACGGTTTGCCGACTGCCGGCGCCGGCGTCGTTGACAGATGATATGTTTTCTTAGAATCATCGCCATATTTTCGGATGTACTTTTCTTTTGTCCGGAGAGCCTTTTTGTAAACGCGCTCTGCCATGTCGTTTCCAAAGATCGTTCTTGCCTTATCCATACGGATCCGCCTCCTTAAAACACGCGACTGCCCTTTCCGTTCGGCACAGTCTATTAAAATTGTATAATTTCCAAAAAATTAAC
>JAFPXW010000036.1 GCA_017394565.1 Oscillospiraceae bacterium
CTGTGATATAATAATGAAAGAAAGGTGATGCAGATCTGACTGCGATTTACTTTCAGAAAAGGAGGGGTTTACCTTGAATAATCAGCTCATCGTATCCATCAGCCGTGAATTTGCCAGCGGCGGTCGTGAGATCGCCAAGATCCTCGCAGAACGGCTGAACATCGACTACTACGACCGTAATCTGCTCGATGCCATCGCTGCAGAACGTCTGGGAGATGCCGAGAAACTTCGCAAATTTGACGAAGTACCGCGCATTTTCCTCAAACGTACCGTTCGCGGCATGACTTCCTCGCCGGAGGAAAATGTGGCACAGATCCAGTTCGACTACATGACAAAGCTCGCGGATTCGGGCAAGCCCTTCGTGATTGTCGGGCGCTGTGCCGATGAGGTGTTGTCCGAATATAAGGGGCTTGTGCGCATTTTCGTGCTGGCGGACGAGTCGAGCAAGGTCGATCGTATCTGTGAGTCGCGTGAAGTCAACCGCGACGAGGCTCGCGGCATCATGCTCCGCCACGACAAGAGTCGCCGTGCGTATCATAACTATTACTGCACCTATCGCTGGGGCGATTCGCGCGGTTATGATATTACAGTCAATTCCAGCCGTCTTGGGATCCGGCGGACTGCCGATCTGCTGGAGGCTTACATCCGGATGCGGATGATCGAGAAGTGACACTAAGAACCTGTCTACATAGTGATTCATGCACGTCATTTCGTCAAATATTGCGGTGACTGCTGTGGACAGGTTCTAAAACTGCATTTTGAATCCTGCCCGTCCCCGAATCCATCGGGGGCGGAATTTTTTTGCACCCGTTTGCAACATTTCCGTTCCCTGAAAAGTACATAGAGTGAAAGGAGGTGAGGGGATGCCGAAACACCCGACGGACGCGGAAGCAGAGCGCGTTGTCCGGACTTACGCCGATATGATCTACCGTATGGCGTTTGCACACGTCCGGAATCGTGCCGATGCCGACGATGTGATGCAGGAGGTGTTCCTGCGTTACCTGCGGAAGCGTCCGGCATTCGAGAGCGAGGAGCATTGCCGCCGCTGGCTGCTGCGCGTCACGGTCAACTGCGCCAAGAGTTACAACAATACCGCGTGGATGCGCTATGTCGTGCCGCTGGAGGAGGAGGTTTTCACAGAACCGGAGGAACTGCGGCTTTCGGATGCACTCATGAAGCTGCCGCCGAAGTACCGCGATGTCATCCATCTGCATTACTACGAGGGCTACAAAACCGAGGAGATCGCCGAAATTCTCCACCGAAAGCCGGCGACTGTCCGTTCACAGCTTGCACGCGCCAGAGAAAAACTGGCACTCATCTTAAAGGAGGAACTGGAATGAAACGAGAGGTCTACCTGAACATGAACGAAAAACTGCACCCGACACCGTCACGCATCGAAAATGCCGTTCGGTTTGCGCACAGAAAGCAGCACATCACCTTGAAGAAAACCATCGCTTCCGTCGCCGCCGCGGCTGTCCTGTGCAGCAGCGTTTCACTCGGCGCGTATGCGAGCGAGGATTTTCAGCAGGCGCTGTTTGACATTTCGCCGACCATTGCCGCAACATTCAGTCCGGTCATGAAGTCCTGCGTCAGCGAGGTCATCCGGATGAAGGTGGAGGCTGTTCACCTGAACAATGATGACGCGGAGGTCATTGTCGCGTTCGAGGATCTGACCGGCGAACGGGATATGGAGTATTTTGATCTTTGCGACAGCTACAGCCTGACGAGAGGTCTGCTGCCGTACTCCGGCGAGATCGGTTCATACGGTATTACAAGCACCTACGATCCGGAAACCGGCATCAACCGCAAGCATATTTACATTCATGAGCCCGGCGTGATCGACAAGGAGGGGCAGACGCTGACATTCAGCGTAAAGCAGGCAGTGTACGGCATGGAGCAGCAGTTTGATGTACAGATGCCGGTAGATCTTGCGAGCGTGTCCTGTGATCCGGGGACGAGATCGGCAGAGGAAACGTTGATCTACAATGATATCTATCGCGGCAAGGGTGCAAGTGATATGGAGATGGACGATTTTGACGAACGTGCGCAGAAGTACCTTGCACCGCAGGAGCCGGTCACGATCGGGCAGAACATCGAGATCACAGCGGTCGGCTGGGTGGACGGATACCTGCACGTTCAGACGAGAAAGAAGATCACGACAGGTATCGAGAGCGCAAATTTCTGGCTTGTGCAGAATGGTGAGGTGCGTGGATCGAACATGAGTGTGGTCTGGAGCCCGGAGAAGGGGACGGTGTGCGAGGAGATCTTTATGCCGATCGGGTGTGAGGAACTGGCAGCGTGTGAACTGTATGGGAATGTGATCACC
>JAFPXW010000434.1 GCA_017394565.1 Oscillospiraceae bacterium
CCGTACCTGCGCCGATAGCGGATGCTGCGAGAACGATTGCTTCTCTGTAATCGATCGGGTTTTCCATAATGTTTACCTCCAGATGAAAAAATGGGTTTGTTTCTGATTGCTGAGATTTTAGGCAACACCGCACAAAGACCGCCTGACGGCTCAGCACATCATCTGCTTGCATCTGACGCGCTGTCCTTTGTGCGGTATTGCCTTTAAACGTTTACGAAAATAAACGCTTATGCTTCATTTCTGCCGTCCGCATTGGAGATATACGCCATCGTGAGCATGATGAACACGAAAGCCTGCATAAATCCGCTGAACAGGTCGAAATACAGCGATGCCACGGCAGGGATACCGATGGTGAGGAATGCCACGCCGATGGCTTTGGTCGCAACAGACAGCGCGAAGTAGAGCAGGCTGGTGATAACCATGCCACTGACGACGTTGCCGAAGTGACGCAGACTCATCGAAACCGGAGTCGAGATCTCGCTGAGGATGTTGATCGGGAGCATGACCGGGACCGGATCTACATAACCCTTGAGATAGCCGCCGAAGCCGTGAGTTTTGATGTTGGTGCCGTGGATGAAAACGAACGTGACGAGCGCCCATGCCAGCGGTGCATTGAAGTCCGCCGTGACGCTTCTCAGACCGAGCATACTTACCAGACTTCCCGTGATCGAGAAGGTAAAGAGCGCGGCGATGTACGGGGCGAAGCTTCTCCAGTGCTTCCCCATCGTGTCCTCGACCAGACCGTAGACCGTGGTAACGATCCATTCGGCAGCGACCTGCCGCTTGGAAATGTTTTTGGTCTTGAGATCACGGGTGAGCCAGAGGAGGAGCAGGGTGACTGCGAGGATGATAACCCAGCTGATGACGACCGTTTCTGTGAGATTGATCGTCAGACTGCCGACCTTGAAGGAGAGCAGAACGCCGGGGCCCTTGACGTCGATGCCGTCCGGTGAGCCACGGAATAAATCACTGATCTGCAAGAATTACATCCCTCCATTCTCTTGCAAAAATCGCGGAAGCAAGCGCTTTCGGCGATTTTGATACTGATCTGCGACCGGTACGGTCAGAGATCGGTATGAGTATCAGTTTTTTTGCCTTTCGGGAGATGGACTGCCAGCCACCCGAAAATCACCTTCGGGTACAGAAAAGGCAGCACTGCGGCGATCGCACTGATCTGCGGGCATTTCAGCGCGGCGGCAATGATGACAGATGCCACCAGCACGCGCAGAAGATAGCCGGCGAAGTCCTTGGTCTTGCCGTGATAGACGGCATTGCGGACGGTGCGGCGCAGCAGGAGCAGATTGCAAAGCTCTCCGGCACTTCCGAGCAGGAGCCCGAGGGGGACTGGGAGCCGCCATCCCAGAAATACGAGCGAAATGTCCCAGAGAAGCACATCAAGGACGAGAGTGCAGATCGCTGCAAAGCGCAGTTCGTGACGCAGATCCTCCATGTTTTCCCTCCGTGATTTCTGCTTGATGCTGTGAATGCTGACAGTGAGCGGCTTGACAAGAACCTGTCAGACCGTACATCCCTTATTATACCGCGAAAAGCTCTGGTTGTCAAGATTCTGCAAAAAAAACTTTGTGCAGGGACAGGGAATTGTCTATATTTTGAATAAAAAGGAAGTATGATATCCTGCCGCGGACTTGGCACTTTCTTTGATATTGACGCACCGGAAAAAGTATGCTATAATAAGTGTAACAAATTTCCGCGAAACGCTACTTACTATATAAATAAGTAAGCACCCCTGTTCTGATTCCCCGAAAAAACTGACGCAATGAAAGGAGCGATCTGTTATGGCATCTATTTTTGTACTGGGTTCCGGCGCATTCGGTCTGGCACTGGCGATCATGTGCCGCAACGCCGGACATGAAGTGACCGTCTGGTCGACATTTCCGGAGGAACTGGAGGAGATCCGCAGAAACGGCGAATCCTCGAAACTTCCGGGCGTTCGCATCCCTCCGGACATTCTGCTTTCTGCTGACCTCGCGAAGCTGACCGGCAAGGACATCTGCATCTGCGGCATCCCGTCGTCTTTCGTCCGTAATGTTGCAAAGCAGGCAGCACCCTATCTTTCCCCCGAAACCGTCATCGTCAACACCTCGAAAGGTCTGGAGGCCGGCACGTTCAAGCGCATGAGCGAGGTGCTGCACGAGGAAGCGCCGAACAATCCCATCGTTGTCCTCACGGGCCCGTCCCATGCGGAGGAACTGAGCATCGGCGTGCCGACAACGGTCGCAGTCGCGTCGGAAGATGTGAAGTACGCGGAATATATTCAGGATATTTTCACGACCGGAACGCTGCGGCTTTACGTCAATGCGGACGTGGTCGGCTGTGAACTCGGCGGCGCGATGAAGAATATCATTGCCCTCGGCTGCGGCATCAGCGACGGCCTCGGCTACGGCGACAACACCAAGGCAGCCCTCATGACGCGCGGCATCCACGAAATCACCATGCTCGGTCTGAAAATGGGCGCGGAGCTGGATACGTTCGCAGGTCTGACCGGCATCGGCGACCTGATCGTGACCTGCACCTCGATGCACAGCCGCAACCGCCGCGCAGGCATCCTGATCGGGCAGGGGACTTCTCCGGCAGATGCCGTCAAGGAAGTCGGCACCGTTGAGGGCTACTACTGCTGTGAGGTGGCGTATGACCTTGCGAAAAAGCTCGGTGTTTCCATGCCGATCACGGAGGAACTGCACCACCTGCTGTTCGAGAACGGCGATGCCCGCGAATCCATGAGCAAACTCATGGGCCGCCCGAACAAGCACGAATGCGAGCGCTATACCACGCTCGAAAACCTCAGCCTGCTCGACCGCTCGTCGGGCGATGAGTATTGATGCAGCTTGCGCACCCCGGATATGCAACAGGCTCTAAGGAGGAATGAACTTGTCCCGTCAACACTGGAAAGGCTCTGTTCTGCTGGCACCCGTGCCGCCGGCGCTGGTGACGTGCGGAACGGCGGAGCGGCCGAATATTCTCACCGTCGCGTGGACGGGTGTCGTGTGTACGCATCCGGCGATGACGTATATCTCCGTGCGCCCGTCGCGGCATTCGTACAAGCTGATCGGGGAAACGGGGGAATTCGTCATCAACCTCCCGACCTCCGCAATGGCGAAAGCCGTGGATCTGTGCGGCATGAAAACCGGTGCAAAGGTCGATAAAGCGGCACTTTGCGGACTGCACCTCATCGAATCCGAAACGGTCGGCGTGCCGTCCATCGAGGAGTGTCCGGTGAGTCTGGAATGCCGCGTCACGGAAGCGAAGCCCCTTGGCACGCACACGATGTTTTTGGCTGAAATTACAGGCGTTTCCGTCGAGGAACGCTTCCTCAACAGCAAGGGCAAGCTCAATCTCCAGCAGGCAGGTCTGCTGGCCTATGCGCATGGGGAATACTTCGCCCTCGGACGAAAATGCGGCGATTTCGGGTTTTCGGTTCGCAAGAAAAAGAAGAAATAACGCAAATCACCGGACTGCTCCAGAGCAAAGCAGTCCGGTTTGTTTTTTCGTAAAATTTAGTTGCAATTTCGATCAAACGGCATCACCTTGATGCTGCCGCCTGCACCGCCGATGTAGGAAAAGCTCACCACATCGCTGTTTTCTGGGACATAGATGCTGTCTGCTATGACAAGTCCGCGCTCGGCAAGGTCGGAGAGCAGCACAAAGGCGAGCTTCTTGCGCTTGTCTTCACCGGCTTGCTGC